>JBDSSU010000419.1:0-8868 GCA_039928635.1 Opitutaceae bacterium
GCAACTTCCCGATCGAGGACAAAGCGACCGGCGCTTCCGATCCCGAGATCGATCCGTACGGCTATTACACCATCAACGTCAGCGACACGTTGAGCATCGTTCCCGGGTTCTCGTTCTACACCTATCCCAACGCGGATACCGGCGCCGGGGTCTACCGCTCGTCTTTCGAGCCAAGCATCGCGCTGAACTACACCGTGGCCGGAGTGAAGTTGACGCCGAAAGTGTATTACGACTTCACGCTGGATGGACCGACCTTCGAGTTCACCGCGGCCTACGCGGTGCCGTTGAAGGACCTTGGCACCGAGCTGGATTTTTCCGCGACTTACGGCGAGTACATCCAGAAGAAGATCGTTCGCAACGGCGCGCCGCAGTCGAAAACCTGGGGCGAGTACTGGTCGGTGGGCGTCACCATGCCTTACCAGATCACCAAGAACTCGAAGTTCGTCGTGGGCTTCGCGTACACCAAGGGTGAAGACGCTTTCTTCAAGCAAGGGACCGCCCCCAAGGTGACCAACTCTCTCGCGATCGGGCGCGGAGTGGTTTCGGCGAGTTACTCCTGGACGTTCTAACGTCGGCGTTTCTCGTTTCCAATTGCCGGCCCGCGTTGAAAAGCGCGGGCCGTTTTATTTGTGATTTTGCGCTGACACTCGCTTGAATGCCTTCGACGCTTTTTGCCATGAAAGCAGGCATCGTCGGTGCGTCCGGTTACTCGGGCGAGGTTCTCGTCAAACTCCTTCTCGGCCATCCGCGCGTTGAACTGGCGGCGGTGACGTCGCGCACGCACGCCGGGAAGCTGCTTTCATCGGTGATTCCCTCGGTGCGGGGCATTGATCGCGGGCTGAAGTTCATTGATTCTGATCCGACTGCGCTCGCCGCGGGTGACGTTGAGCTTTTCTTTCTCGCGCTGCCGCACGGTGCCGCGGCCACCTATGCGAAGGCGCTCGTGGCGGGAGGGAAACGAGTGATCGATCTGAGTGCCGACTTCCGCATCGCGGACCTCGCGACCTATCAGAAATATTACGGCGAACATCACGCGCCGGAGTTGCTGCCATCGGCCCGCTTCGTCCTTCCGGAGCTGACGGATCCAGCGTGGAAAAAGGAGGCGAAACTCGTGGCCGCGCCCGGCTGTTATCCGACCGGAATTTTGGTGCCGCTGACGCCGTTGTTGAAAGCGGGGATTGTCACGCGCGAACACATTGTCGCGAACTCGTTCAGCGGAGTCAGTGGCGCGGGTAAAAAAATTGAGGAGGCGTATCTCTACGTCGAGCGTACCGAGAGTGCGAAAGCCTACGGGCTGGTGAAGCATCGCCATCTCGCGGAGATCGAGGAGCAGCTCGCGCTGCACACCGGCGCGAAGACCGTAATCCAATTCAACCCGCATCTCGCGCCGATGCGGCGGGGCATCGCGACCACCATCACGGTACCGGCGGCGCCAGGCGCGACCATTGAGACGCTCTACGCCACCTGGCGCTCTGGCTACGGAAACTCACCCTTTGTGCAGATCCTTCCCAGCGGGGAGACTCCCGACACGGCCCACACCGTGGGGACGAATCGGATCGATATCTCGGCGGTGCACGATCCGCGTACGGGAAATTTTGTGATCACCTCGGCGGAGGACAATCTCGTGAAAGGCGCCAGCGGCCAGGCGATCCAGATCATGAATCTCTGGTGCGGCTTTGAGGAAACCGCGGGTCTGATCTAGGTCGGATTCAAAATCGAACGGTTTTTGTTCCGTCCGGCTGAGCTTGACGAAGAACCCTCCCGGGGTGAGGCCGCGACCGCGGTGGATCGTGCATCCCTAGAAATTCCTAATTTTCCTTATATTAGTCGGAAAAATTCAGGAGAGAACCACGGATGAACACCGATGGACACGGATACAAAGGCAAAGAAATCGGAGCCGAAAATCCGTGGACCGTGCGCCCGTGAGATTTCAAAAGGCACGATCACTCCGCCCGGCGGCTTGCATTCCTCCTCGCGACGCGTGCGCCCCGGTTTCAGCAGCGTTCCGTGGGTCGGGGCCGTCTTCGGCTACTTCAAAATTTGCACCACGCTAGCGTGATCGTCCGTCCACAAGGAAATATCCGGATTCTCCGGTAGCGGAGCTTCCGTAACCGAGGAGATGTCGGGGTTGGCCAGGAGCTCTTTGTTCTTGGTCACGAGAATCCACGTGGTGCGATAGATCCACCACTCCTCCTTGCTATCGTCGGAGATGGTGGCCGTGGCCAATCCGAGATGGCGGGCCGCATTTTCCACGACGGGCCGCAAATTGAGGTAACGATTGGAGGTGTGCACCGCGATGACGCCATCCGGTTTGAGATGGGCCAGGTAGATGTTGAACGCTTCCACAGTCAGCAAGTGGACGGGGATGGCATCACTGCTGAAGGCATCCAATGCCAGCACGTCGAACTGTTGCGATTCGTTGCGCGCCAGTTCGCTTTCCATGGAGAGACGCGCATCGCCCAGAACCACGTCCACCTTGGCGGGCGACAATTCGAGATAGCGAAAGCGGGTGCGGGCCAGGCGCTCCACCTGGGGATCGATCTCGTAGATGCGGACCGTGTCGCCCTCTTTGCCGTGAGTTGCCATGGTACCCGTTCCGAGCCCCACCACGCCGATGCGCCTACCTGTGTCACGAGGCAGATGGGAAACCGCGAGTCCGACCCCGCTCGAAGAGCCGTAATACGTCGTCGACCACCCCGCCTGCGGCAGCTCGGCGAACTGCAGGCCATGGGCCGTCACGCCATGCACGAGCGAATAGTAGTGGGACTTCGGGTCATCGCGGCTGTGTTCGAAAACTTTCAGCACGCCGTAGAAATTGCGGGAGGTCGTGATGGCGTAACGCTCTTCGCTGTGCACCTGGATCATGACCAGCACCCCGACCCCGACCGAGAGCAGCATGGGGAAGCTGGCAAGCCGCGGTCTCCATTCCAAGGACAGGCGACGTTTGTCGAGCATGCCCAAAAGCAGCGCGATGGTCAGCGCGACAATACTCCCCCAGTTGTCGCGGTAGAAATCGCGCACGTGACTCAGAAAGGTGCTCCAGGGCGTGTCGCTGCTATCCGACAGGGTTTCCAGCAAGGGGATCACCAAAGTGGCGACCGCCGCGCCGGCCGCGCCAGCAAAGACGAAGATCGAGCTGCGGTGGCGGAAACATAAGGCCCCCACCAGATAGCTCAGCAGCCAAAGTCCGATCTGCAGTTCCAGGTAACGCGAAAACACGAGCGGCGCGATCACCGCGACCAAGACGCCACCGGCCGCCCCACCGGCGGCGATGTGCAGGTAAAACGAAGTGAGATGGGTGGTGGTGGGCCGGAGTCGAAACAGTTCCCCGTGACACAGCATGCAAGCCGCGAACAACGTAAAGGAGTAGCCGACGACCTGAGCCGGCAGCTTCGCACTGTGGCCCTCGAAGAGCAGGTAGGCGTCGACCAGCACGCCGAGCATAAAAAGCCCGGTAAACATCCCGCGCGAATACCAGCGCGGGTGATCGAAGCAGAGAATGAAGCTGATGAGGTAAAGGCTCAGCGGCAGCACCCAGAGGAAGGGAATGACCGCAAGGTCCTGGCAAAGCTTGTTCGTGGTCGCGAGCAGGAGCACCGAGGCGACGGCTGCGAGCCCGAACCAAAAAAGCCGATCCACCCCGGCCGGCGGTGGCGCGGCGGGTTCGTCAGCGACCACCGGCGCTACGGATGATTCGTTTCCACGCGTCATCCGCCAGGCGCACCACGCGCATCCGAGCCCAAACACGACGAACCCGATCGACCAATAGTTGGATTGGGCCTGACGGGACCAGACACGTTCGAAAAGAAACGGGTAGCCCAGGAGCGCGAGCAGAGAGCCCGTATTGGAGAGCGCGTAAAGGCGGTACGGCGAGCCGCTCGTTTGGACCCGGCTGACCCATTGCTGCATCAGCGGTCCGGTGGAGGAGAGCACGAAATAGGGAAGGCCCAGCGTGACGGTGAGCAGAAATAAAATCCCCCAAACCGGATCTTCGCCGCCCTCGGGTTTCCAGCGGACGCTCGGCGTGATCGGCAGCAGGATGAGCGCGATCCCGATCAACGCCATGTGCACCAGAGCCTGGCGTTTTGGCTTCAGCCGGGTGGTGGAGAAATGCGCGTAAGCGTAACCGCCGAGCAGCACCATCTGGAAAAACAGCAGGCAGGTCGTCCACACGCCGGGGCCGCCACCGAACCAAGGGAGGATATATTTTCCGATGAGCGGCTGGACGGCGAAAAGCAGAAAGGCGCCAGTGAAGATCGTGAAGGCGAACGGCAACATGATGGAGGGGAGGGCGTCGGCAGGACCTTGGTCGCGCAGGGGATGCGCGAATTTAGAAGCGCAGGCTTATCCTTCTCCCACCGCGAAAGATCAAGACAGGGTTGGCGGGTTCGCCCGAAGCGGTGAACGCTAGCGGTGACCTTGCCACTGAGCGTTGTTGTCCTGCGCGATTTTTTCCATCGTCCGTCTGGTGAGCACCGAGCTGTTTTCCACCCGCGCGGTGAGCCGCTTCATCGGCTCACCGGACTTGATCACGAGCCAGACGGGTTTGGCCTCGTCGCTCCGAATCCGAAAAATATGCCATTCACCTTCCAGCTTTTTCCCGTGAAGCATCAGCGATAACTTTCCTTTCGCATGACTGCCCTCGAGCACCTCGTAGGTCCCGATGTCCCACACCATGACGGTGCCGCCGCCGTATTGCCCTTTTGGGATGGTGCCTTCGAAACGCAGGTAATCGATGGGATGGTCTTCGACTTCGAAAGCGGACCGCTTCACGCCGAGGTCGTAGGGCAGGCCTTTCGGTACGGCCCAGGATTTGAGCGTGCCATCCATCTCGAGGCGGAGGTCGTAGTGGAGATGAGACGCGGCGTGCTTCTGGATCACGAAGCGGAGAGCAGCTTTTCCTCCGGCTGTCTTTTTCGCCGGCGTGTCCGGCGGGGGTTCGTCCGTCACCGTGAAATCGCGCTTCTTTTCGTAAGCGCGCAACGACGCCGCCGCCGGCGCCCGTGCCGTGGTGCTGCTCTTCGTTTTCGTCGGGGTTTTTGGCGCTCGAGCTTTCGCGATCGAGACGAAACCCGCGGGTAATTTCTGCTTTAAGCGGAGGATCGGCGCGAAGAGGTCGCCGACCTTGGCGAGTCGCTTCAGGGCGGCTTCGGGGGTGAAGAAAAGGCCCGAAGGATCCTTCGTCTTGCTCGCGCGCTGGAGTTCCTTCCACGTTACAGGCATCGAGACGAAAGGCGTCTCGCGTTTCCCGCGCATCGAGTAAACGCAGACGGTCGTCTTGGAGCGCGAGTTCTGGCTCCAGTCGATCAGCACACGATTTTTGCGCAGGGCCTTCGCCATGTTGCTGACGACGAGTTTCGGGTATTTCTGCCCGAGCAGTTCGGCCACGGCTTTCGCGAAGGGCTGCGTCACGTCGTAGTTCGCCCGTCCGTTGAGCGGCACGTAGATTTGGACGCCTTTCGATCCCGATACTTTGGGGAAGGATTCCAGCCCGAGCCCGTCCAGCACTTCTTTTAACCGGAAGGCGACTTCCGCGCACGTGAGGAGGTCTGCGCCCTCGCCGGGATCGAGGTCGAAGGCAACGTGAGTGGGCTTGTCGAGCGAGCGGGCGCGGTGCAGAAAGGGGTGCAGCTCGATGCTCGCGAGATTCGCACACCAAGCCAGCGTGCGGGCGTCGTTGATCAAAATATAGTTGATCGTTCCCTCGTGATGCTGACGCGGAACCGGGAACGTTTTGATCCAGTCGGGAGCGAAGCGCGGGGCATTTTTCTCGTAGAAACTTTCGCCACGAATGCCATCGGGAAAACGAATCAAGGTCACCGGCCGGTCTTCCAAATGCGGCAGGATGAACGGCGCGACCTCCACGTAGTAGCGGATCATCTCGCCCTTGGTGAACCCCGCTTCGGGAAAGAGGGGTTTATCCAGATTGGAGAACTTTACCTCCGGGGCGCTGGGCGATGGGCGGCGTTTCGGCATGCGCCTTTGACCAGTCAGCGCGTTTCCAGTGCGGCGAGGAAAGCGGTCGCCCGCGCCTCGGAACGGGTCACGCCGCCATCAGCGGGGGCCAGCGACCCGAAAGCAGCCGCCCCCAACGGGCTTGCTTCGAGCAGCGGTTGCCGGCGCACTCGTCCCGTGGTCCGCAAATCCATGACGGGTTCGGCAGTTTCTCCCCGCGCGACCAGCGCCGGCGGGATCCCCAATGATGAGCGACCATGGCGAGCTTGGTCAGAGGTGATTTTCCGCCTTCGCGCGCATTGGAGAATCAAACTGGTCGCGACGCCGCTGCTGATGAGCGCTTTCTTTGTCATCTATTTCCTCGTTCTGAAGGCGCCACTGTTCCGGGTGAAGATCATGCCGCTGATCGCACTCGACGCGTTCATTCCTTTCGCGCCGTCCGCGCTCTGGATCTACCTCTCACTTTGGGTGTACATCATGTTCGCGTCGGCGTTGATCGGGGGGCGGCGTGAACTGTTCATTTATGGATGGACGGTCATCGCCCTCGCGACGGTCGGCCTCGGGATTTTTTTGCTGTTTCCCACGGCGGTCCCAACGCCCGACATCCCCTGGAACGAGCACGGAGCCTTCTTGTTTTTGAAAACGGTGGATGCGACCGGCAACGCGTGTCCTTCGTTGCACGTCGCGTTTGCGGTGTTTTCGGCGATGTGGTTGCACCGGCTCCTGCGCGCGATGGGCGATCCGGGAATTTTCCGTGCGCTGAGTTGGTTGTGGGGATGGGGAATCGTTTATTCCACGCTGGCGACGAAGCAGCACGTGGTCCTCGATGTTTTTGCCGGGGCCGCTTTGGGAATCGCGGCCGCAGCGCTGGGGATTCGCCGAACCGACGCCGAGAAGGCCTAGCCATCACACTTTCCGTGAAGATTTTTTGCCACAGAGAGCACAGAGCGCAGACACAGAGTGCACAGAGCCAAACATCGGGTCTTGCTCTGTGCCCCCTGTGTCCCAGCTCCGTGTCCTCTGTGGCTCATGCCTTGGTTGAATTTTGGTATGAGTTTTTCGGGCTAGACGAGTTCTTGCGTCGCGAGCAGCAACTGTCGGTCCTAGGAACGATCCTTTAGGGGGCGTTAAGGAATTGCGTGATGCGCTGCAGGGTCGCGCGAATCACCTCGGGCGACCCAAATTCGTTGAGGAGAAAAGCGTGACCGGTTTTTTCCAGGGCAACCAACTCAAGCTTCGCGCCGGTATTCTTCGCGCGGGCCGCATAGGCCTCTGCTTGCGCGAACGGCACGACAGTATCGCCGCGGCCGTGAATCAGCAGCGTCGGAGGCGAACTTCTCGTGACATGGAACAGGGGCGAAACCGCAAAAGCCGGGTGCTTGTCCGCCGTCGCGGCTTCGTAGGCGCCCGCTTCGCGCAAGCCGGGTTGATTCAGGGCCCACGGCAAAGACGTGAGGTCGATCACCGGATTAACGAGCACCAGCGAATGCGGCTGCCAGCGCGCTGCGTCGGGCGGAAGAATTCCGATAGCGCAGGCGAGTTGGCCGCCGGCCGATTCTCCCAGCACCACAATCCTTCTGGCGTCCCAGCCGCGCTGCGACGCTTGCGTGCGGATCCAAGCGAAAGCCGCCCGTACATCCTCCTGGGCATTCATCACCGTCACGCCAGGAAGACTGGTGAGACGGTAGGAGATGTTCACGCTGTTCCAACCGAGCGCCGCGAAATAGCGCGCGTGCGGCGCCAGGGCATCCCGGCTTCCGCCGCCCCAGCCGCCGCCGTGCACCAGCATCAACACCGGCGTGGGCCGACCTGCCGTCCCGACACCGGGGCGCGCGGGATAAATTTCCAGCTCTTGCAGGGGATCGGCTGAGGCGTAGCGCTCCGTAGCGGCCGGGGCTGATTTTTGGACAAAGGCGCTCCATGCAGACGCGTCGCCGGTTGCATCGCTGGCGCTCCAACATAGCGACGTGCAGCAGACGAGGCCGATCGCGATCAGAGAGCGAACCCAGCGCATGACGGTCAAATGCGGCAAATAATTCATGGGTGGAGAGGCACAGAGAGTGTGGCACCGTCGCGAAAGCGGGGAGGTTAAACGGGAGAGGCCGGTTTTCCCGTTTGCAGACCGTCGTCTTCCGCCGGCGCCAAGGCGGGTTTCCGCCCGACGATCATGCCGTAAGCCATCGCGCCGGTGCGGTAGGCCTCGGCGATGGAAGTGAACGAATTCGCGAAGGCGTGAAGTTTGGGCGAGCCGACCGCCAGCATGGTTTTTACCAGCGGAAAATTCAGCACCGGGCGGCAGAGGTCCCAAGTCCGCGCGACGTTTGCGGTGATGTCGTCTGCCGAAAGAATTTCGAGGCCACTGTCTTTCATCCACGTCACGTAATCCGCCATGGTCCCGAGCGACGGACAGAGCATGCCGCGGCAAACGTCTTCGACCAGCGCGCGCCTTTCCGCGTTCAGGCTTTCGCCGGCAAGCCAGGCGCAAATGGCGAGGCGACCACCTGGCTTGAGCGATTTCGCGCAGGTGGAAATAAACTGACGTTTGTCGAAGAGATGTTCGCTACACTCGATCGTCCAAACGACGTCGAAATTGGATTCGCCGGCAGGGAGGTCGTTGGCGTCCTCGACTGCAAAGGCTGCGCGATGCTGCAGCCCTCGTCTTCCGGCTTCCTCTTTGGCGGCTGTGATCTGCTTGGGGCTGATGCTGATTCCCTTTACGAAACACCCAAAATCTTCCGCGAGCAGGAGAGCGGAGCCGCCCAAACCGCATCCGATGTCGAGGACCTGATCGCCGCGGGCCAGCGCCGCGCGTCCGGCGAGTTCGCGGGTCAGGTTTACTTGCGCCTCGACGGGGGTTTCGCTGCCTTCACGCCAGAAACCGTGATGGATGTGCTCTCCCCAAAACGTGCGATA
>JBDSSU010000420.1:0-4728 GCA_039928635.1 Opitutaceae bacterium
GCTGTGCAAAGCGGAGACGGCTGTCCGGATCAAATCTTTGCCGGGCGGGACGGCGGGCGCGATCGACATCACGGTGAACACGCCTTTGTCGAGCAGCGCCTTCCAGAAGGGGTAAACGCGTTCCTTCGATCCCAGTACGATCGGCACCGCGGGCGTTTCACTTTCCCAAGTGTCGAGACCGAGGGACTTGAGCATCGCGCGATACTTGCGCGTGTTCGCCCAGAGCTTTTCCAAGTGCTGCGGCTCCGATTGCATCAGCTCCAGCGATGCCTGCGCGCAGGCGACCTGACTGGGGCTGATCGCCGCGGAAAAAATCGTCTGCTTCGAATGCGTCCGCAGATACTCGATGATCTCGGTCGAAGCGGCCACAAATCCGCCCGTGCTGGCGAGCGACTTCGACATGCTGCCACAGATGACGTCGACCTTATCGTTCAGCCCGAAGTGATTGACGGTGCCGCGTCCCTGCCGGCCTAACACGCCGAAACCATGGGCGTCATCGAGAACCGTGAAGCAGCCATGCTCTTCGCCGATTTCAGTGAGTTCCGGCAGACGCGCGATGTGTCCCTCCATCGAATAAACCCCTTCAACAACGAGCATCTTGGGTGCGTCCGGATTCGACGTGGCAATGATCTCGCGGAGATCGTCAGGGCTGTTGTGGGAAAACCGTTCGACGGTCGCCATTGAGAGCCGGATTCCCTCCCAGAGGCATGAGTGGAGATTCTTGTCGCCGAAAATGATGTCGCCGCGCTGCGCGAACGAAGCCACGCCGGACAAGCAGGAAAGGTAACCCGCGGCGTGAATGTGGCAGGCTTCGCGACCGAGAAACGCGGCGAGTTTTTCTTCGAGCTCCACGTGATAGGTCCGCGAGCCATTCGACGAACGCGCACCCGTCGGACTTGTGCCCCATTTCAGGAGAGCGGCCCGACCCGCCTCGATCACCTTCGGATGAAACGAGAGCCCGAGGTAATCGTTGCTCGAAAGCATGATCATCTCCTTGCCATCGAGCTTCACGGTGGTGTCCCGCTGGGTTTCGAGAGCCAGGTAGTAAGGCGCGTATTTCAGGCGCATCTTCGTCGCGTAGTCGTCGCGACAGCGCGCCAGCAGCGCCTTTTTATTTTTCGAGAAAAAAGATAACGCCATGTGCGGTCGGAAAGTAGGGCTGGCTCGCGGAAGTTGGCAAACGCAAAGGCGGGAATGCAGCGGTGGCGGTCAGCAGCCGCGGACCGACGCCTCAGTCGGTACGTCGCGGCAGGGTCCGCATCCAGTCCATCAGCTCTTCAGCGTAGCCGTCCCACGATTTGAAGTGTCGCGCCCGGGCGGCTTTGGCGAGCGCCGACAATTCCGTCGGTGACTCCAGCAGACGTGCCATGCTCGCCGCCAGTTGGGAAACGTCCGTGACGTCGACGGAGACGCAGCCGCCTCCGCGAGCGGACTCGCCGATGGCGCCGCGGCCCGAGCAGACGCACGGTTTGCCATGCGCGAGGCTCTCAATCACCGGCAAACCGAATCCCTCGATGAGTGAAGGATAAACGGTAAACGCGCATTCGGCATAGGCGGTGTCCACGGCCGCATCGGCGAGGGGACCGTTGTAACAAAGTGAGCGGCCGGCGGACTTGAGCGCATTGATTCTCTCCGACGCGATGCGACCGGTTTGAGGATGCGTCAGTCCGATCAGGCGAAGCTCAAAGAGCATGCCGCGCTCCCATAGTTTTTCGCACGCGGCCAGCAGCGCGAGATGGTTCTTCCGTCCTTCGATGCTGCCCACGGAAAGAACGATGGGCAGCGCGGTGTCCGGCGCAGCGTGAACGGACACCACTTCGCGGACGTCGACTCCCAACGGGATCGCCGTGACCGGTGGGGTTTTCGTGAAGCCAGCCCACTGCCAATAATCCAGCAGCGAATCGCGCGAATCTTCCGAGTTGGCGGCGATGCCATCGAATGCGAGCAGTTCCTGCAGATAAGCGGGAAAACGGGCGACGGTTTTCGAGGGAGTGAGTTCAGGAAATTTAAGCGCGATGGCGTCGTGAAAAATCGCCACCCGAGGGCCCGCGGTCGCACGGAAAAGAGCCGGCAGCGCTTTCGCGACCTCAGCCGAAAACACCTCCGGTACCAAAATGCCGTTGTGTTCGGGGAACGCCGTTTTTCGGGAGATCGGGCCGCTGCCGAGCCAGCGACGGGCGCGGGCGCGCATTTTTGCCTGCAAGGGCCATTGGGCTCCGCGCTTCCGGTCCGCCGATTTGGCTCCGAGGTTTTCCTGCTCCCAAGCTTCGAGCGGCCGCCAGGCGCGCAAATGGGGATCGTACGTGATGGGCCGCGCTTCCTCGCGCAGCGCTCCCAAGAGGGAGCGGGCGACGCGTTGAATGCCCGTTCGCGCCCGCGTGTGGCTCGTATGCGAAAGATCGAGGAGAACCGGGAGAGACATACAGACTACTTCTCTGAAACCATCAGCCGCACATCATAGACCGCGAAAGCGAGACGTCGGGCATCCGGCGACGAGCCCTCGGGAACACCCGGCGTGTCGGTGGCGAATTTCAACTCACCACGACCCTCGGCGATCGTGAATGGAAAGCTGAATTCCGTCTTCGTGACCTTCGACTCGCCGCGCCAAAGGACAACTCCGTCTTGCGTAACCGCCACCATGCAGGGAGCGACGCTTCGCAGCGTCCCGCGGAATTCGCCGTGCCGCGAGACGGACGGCCATGTTTTCAGTCGCAGCACACCGTCTCCGCTATTCCAGGACCAGGCATGGCGCGCGGTTCGTTCGACTCCGTACCAGCCGCTTCCGGTTTCGGCGATGATCGCGGTGCCATGGCTTCTGGCTGCCGCCAGCTCGGTGGGATCGGTGGGCGGGTGCAGAAACATCTGCACGCCGGCGGGCACCGCGAGATTTCCGAGGATCAACCACAGGAGCGTCGTTCGCGTGCGGACGGCGAGCACGTTGAACGCGAGCGTCAGGGGAAGCAGGACTCGAGTCGCTGCGCCCGGAAATCCTTCCCACACGGCAGTGCCGAGAAAAAGCATCATGATCCCGTAGAGCGTTCCCACCCGCCACCAGGGATCGTTCAACCGCCGGCGCGTCACGAAAAAAAACAGTTGAACGCTCAGGCCGATGGTCGCGAGCAGAGTCGTCCAGGCGAGCGACGCGTGATCCGGATTCCCGTGCGTGATCGCGTCCCACGAATTTTTCCATTTGCCGATTAAACCGAGCGCAGGCGCCGCAAAATTTCCCCAGCCGGCATTGAGGGTGCCGACCTGCCAGCGAATGTAGCCGAGCCAAAAGGCAAGGGGGGCGACGACCAGCAGGGCGCGGAAAAAATTTCTCCGGGAAATAAATGGCGGGTCGATTGCGCCGACGAACGCCAGAACCGAGGTCTCGCGAGCGAGGCCGGCCAGCGCGATCAGGCCGAGCGAGGCCGGCGGGCGGTTCCGCTCGGCGAACATCAGACCTGCGGCGAGGATGACCAAGGCGATGAGATCGGTGAGGGCGAGCCGCACACTGCCGAGTGCGCCCGCGGAAAAAAGCACCGCGGCCCATCCCAGCCAGCTTCGAAAATCCTGCACCTCGAGGATCCGCCAGAGCAGCCACGCCAGCGCCAGCCAGGCGGCGATATTCAGAAACGAATAGACGTGGACGATGAGGGCGGGCTGGCCGGCGGCGAAGATCCACGCCAAGGCGGACGGAAGAATGCGACGCGCGCGATAGGCCAGGCTATCGGTCGCGGGAACGAGCTCCGGATCCGCCAGCGAAGGGTGATAGGCGATCTGGGCGTAATAAAACCCGTCGTAGCCGCCGGTGGTCCGGTAAACATACACCGGCAGATCCTTAAACGCCTGGATCTTTAATTCGTCGTTCGACGAATCGAGCTGCAGGAGACTGGTGAGCCGAAAGACCGGGTGCCAGAAACGCGCGACGAAAACCAGGAAGACCGCGATGAGCGCCCACCCGGCGGCACGAACCAGCCAGGTGCGCTGCCCTTTGATCTTCATCGCACCGCAGCAGCCGACTGAGCAGCGGGTGAATATTCCCAGAAGCTGACGTCCCGCACCGCACCGATTTTTTTCCAGTTTCCCGGAAAACGTTTTCGCTCGATCACCTCTTCGACCTCAAAGGGGAAGAACATCGCATAGAGTGGGCGCCCGCTTTTTCGGCAAACGCCTTCGAGATCCGCAATGTTGGCCAAATCGAACTGATCCCAACGGACGAAGACAAAATCCGTGTAATAGAGCAGGGCTCCGCTGGTCTGCATCGTGAGCACCACCGCGTCCTTGGGCAGATGCTCGCGCGCCCAATTCGCGGAATCGGGATACACCTTTTCGCCCCGGCCCGATTCAAGGGAGTGGAGTTTTTTCGACCAGAAATAATCCCAGCCAGTCACCGCCAGCACCGCGATCACCCCGGCCATCCAGCGCGATTTTGTTGCCCAGCTGGCGGCGGCGCTGCGGGCCACCAAGACCATCGCGAGAATGAAAGCGGGGAAGGCCGGCAGCAGAAAACGCAGGTACCACCAAGCCTCGTGCGTGTGATAATACGAAACGTAGAAGCCGGCGAAAACGAGCATCCAAGTCGTGAGCACGGCGAGCAGCCGCGTGGGTTCACGCCGAAAAAGCCGGGGCGTGGCGAACACCAGGATGAACCCGGGAGTCAGCAGCACGGGCAGCCATTTGGCGTAGTTCAAGAGCGCAGGCGGGACGTATTCCAAACGGAAGATTCCACCCACCGCGCCGTAG
>JBDSSU010000421.1:0-2534 GCA_039928635.1 Opitutaceae bacterium
TTCGCGAGACCCATTCCGGCGTTCAGAAGGTCAAAAAAATTCGAAGGCGTCCTTTAGCACGACAAACCAAAGCGACGCGGTGCGCCTCACATCTGCGCTACCCTTTCAGTTCCACCACCACCTGCACCTCGGTCGTCGAGCCCCGGGGAAGGCCGTTGACGGCGACCGCGGCACGCGCGTGTTTGCCGGCTTCACCGAAAATTTTCACGAACAGATCGCTCGCCCCATTGATCACGGCTGGGCTGTCGGTGAAACCGTCGACCGCGTTGACGAACCCGTTTACCATGACAACGCGCGCCACTTGCTCGAGCGAGCCCACGGCTGCCTTGATATTCGCCAGCGTGTTCAACGCCGCGATCTCCGCCGATTTTTTCGCCGTCTCGATGGTCTGTTCTTTTCCGACCTGGCCGGTGTGCGTCATCTGCCCGTCAAGCAGGCAGATCGTGCCCGCGCAGTAGAGCAGGTTTCCCGTGCGCACCGTCGGCACATAACTGCCCGCGGCGGGAGGTGGAGTCGGAAGGGCGAGGCCGAGTTCGGCGAGTCTGGCTTCAGGAGTCATCGGGGAAACTTCACGAGCTCCGTCTCGCGCGCCAAGTTTTATCGGCGCAGGGGACTGCACCTCAGGAATTGCGTCCGGGGGTGAGTCCTACATCGGTGTCCCGGATGACTTTTCACGACTGGCAGCAACTCTCGCCCGCCGACGCCGCGCGTGAACTGCGAACCCGCGCGACCACGCGACTTTCACCCGCCCAGCAGCGCGCCGTTTTCGCCGTTCTCGGAAGTGAGGAGGAACTCCAGCAACAGTTCGCGAGCGCCAGTCGGATCAGCCCCCTAGGCGGCGTGCCCTATCTCACCAAGGATCTCTTCGATGTCGCAGGCCTGCCTACATTCGCCGGCTCGACCTTTCTCCCCGAGGTCCGCCCCACTCCGACACGCGACGGCGCCTTCACCGCGGCGCTTGCGAAGGCCGGCGCGGTGCTCGCGGGCAAAACCCATCTCCACGAATTCGCCTACGGGGTGACGGGCGAGAACCCGAACTACGGCGATTGCGAGCATCCTCGTTTCCCCGGACGCACGACCAGCGGCTCGAGCAGTGGCTCGGCGGCGGCGGTCGCCGCGGGCATCGTCCCCTTCGCCACGGGCAGCGACACGGGCGGATCGGTCAGGTTGCCGGCGGCGTTCTGTGGTTTGTTCGGCTACCGCGGTGAGCCGCACCACCCCTGGATTAGCGATGCGTTTCCACTGGCTCCGAGCTTCGACACCGCGGGTTGGTTCACGGCGAACGCCGGGGACATGCGCCTGGTGCTCGCGGCGCTCGTTGGCCTGCGCACGAGTGAACGAACCCCGCGCGGTTGTTATCTGGAATTGCCCGGGCTCGATCGCGACGTGGCGACGGCTTTCCGCTCGGCCGCCGCACGACTCACGTCAGCGGCCGACGCCGCCACGAGTCACAGTCTGCTCTCGGGATTTTCTCATGCCTCGGATGCCTACAACACCACCGCGATCATCGAAGCCTGGGAGGTGCATCGATCGTGGGCGGATCGCTACCAATCGCGCTACGACCCGGCCGTCTGGCAGCGGCTGATCCGTTTTCACGGACTGAAACCGGATCAAATCACCACCGCCGAAGTGCGCCTGATCGCGCTGCGTTCCATCTGGACCAGTTTCTTTCTCACTTTCGATTTTCTCGTGCTGCCCGCTTCACCTTCCGCTGCGTTTACGAAGGCCGAATGTACGGCCGAGAACCGGCTGCGCATCCTCGATCTCACTGCGCCGGCGAGCATCGGCGGACTTCCCGTGCTCACTCTGCCGGTTTCACTGCCCTCCGGTCTGACCACGGGACTGCAGGTGATCGTCAACCACCCGCAGAGCCCGGTGCTGAACTGGGCGCTGGAGCAGTGGCGGGAGTGGAAACCGCCCGCACGTTGAGCATCCGGGCGGCGTTTCCCCGCAACACGTCATCGGGCACGCCCGCGGCATGCGCTTCATGCAGCAGGCGAATCATCGCCGGCTCTGCGTCGACCCGCGGATAAACATTCAGCGGAAAATCCGAGCCAAAGAGCACTTTGTCGGAACCCACGGCATCGATGAATCGTTTCCAGACGGTCGCGTCATAGAGCAACGGCGACGCCGCCGTGTCGTAGAAAACATTCTTCAACCCAATCAAATCCTTCGAAAATTCGGGCCGCAAAGGCAGGAGTCCGCCCCAATGCGCAAAAATAAACGTCGTCGCCACGCACTCGCGCGCGAGCCGGACAAAGTCGCCGAGCGGCGTCGGAACGTGCCCCGCATAGGCGCGTGCATCCGGGCACGTCACATGCAAGTTCACCGGCATCGCGAGTTCTCCCGCCAGTGCCATCGCGGCGCGGAAAACGGCATCATCGATCCCGTAGCCCTGCGCGTGCGGAGAGAGCTCCCCGATCCCCACCAAGCCGGCGTCGTGCGCCCTTCGAATCTCGTCGCGCGTCGCCTCGACCCCAGCGCGCGGATGCAGCGTCGCAAACGCGGCCAGCCTCCGGGGATGCGCCCGCACG
>JBDSSU010000422.1:0-5327 GCA_039928635.1 Opitutaceae bacterium
AGGGACGCTTGGGCCCGGCCGAGTTCGGCGCGGTGCTGATAGCGCCAGGCAGCCAGGAAATAATCCGCGTAATCGGTCGGCTGGCGGAGGTAGAAATCGACGATCCGCAGAATCGAGTACTTGTCGCGGTCGTTGTCATCGAGCATCGGATGCGGGGCGAAGACAAAACCCTTGGGCTGCAGCACGACGTTGTCGGCGACCGAGCGGGCGGCGAGGTAGTACTTTTTCCACAGCGCGGGCGACATCGCGAGCGATTCGCTGGAGTTGGTGAAGCCGGCCTGGTTGGCGGGATCGAGGGGGAATTCCTTCGTCGGCCGGAGATCCTGACCGGTGAGATCGCGGATGCTGTAATCGTATTCCGCATTGCTCAAACGACGGGCGGCGACGATCCCGGGGTCGCCGGCACTTTTCAGCGTTTCATTTTTCCTGAGCGCTTTAATCCATTCGACGATCTGGGTGCGTTCGGCTGCGCCCGGGTGTTTCTTGGCTTTGTCCGGCGGCATCTCGTCGGCTTCGAGGCGCTCCAACACGAGTTCCCAATAGCTGAAACCGGAAATGACCCCGGCCATGGTGTTGAACGGACTGAGATTGAAATCCGCCTCCTGTTTGTCGGGTCCATGGCAGGAGATGCAGTACGTCTCGACGAAAGAATGCACGGCGCCCTTGAACTGGCGCTCGAGCGCGGCATCGGTCGAGGCGGATACCCCGGCCGAAATCGCGGCGGTGGCAAAGGTAAGTGAAGCGAGGGAGACGAGGAGGGGCCGCATGGGAAAAATTAGGGTTGCGAGATCGAGGGCGTCGCGAGTTTCGGGAGTGGCGGAGTGGCGTGGGTGGGTTGGAGCGAAAGAGTCCTGGGTGCGAGCGGGTCTCCAGCCTGCGTCAGGATATCGGTCGCTTGACGCGGCGCATCTGGAAAACGTTGTTCAGAACTTCCGCGGAACGCGAATTCCCGATGCGTCCGGACGCAGGGCCGCGGGGAAAGGGCAGGCGGGTTACTGACCGGTCGCTGCCGCGGCGGCGGGAGCCCGGAGGCTGCGTTCGACCATGTCGTTTGGATCGGTGGACACGGGTTGGTCGCGCCACAGCCAGCGCATCATTTCGGGGAAGATCGCGCCGCCCTGTTTCTGACCGTGATTGTTGATGCCCCAGGCGTAGTTCACTTCGTAGCCTTTGGCGGTCAGCGCCTTCATCAGCCGGACGTTTTGATAGAACCAGTCGCGCGTGGGATCGGTGGGGTTGCGACTGTCGTTGCGACCATCCTGCATAAAAATCCGAATTGGCTTCTTTTCGCTTTCAGTCACGAGCTCCGGAAAAATGTGACCGCCGCGGATGTTCGTGAAGCTCCCGGTCATCGTGGCAACTTTGCGGAAATCGTTTGGCCGGAAGAATGCGACGCCAAACGCGGCGATCGCCCCTGAACTGGTGCCGACAATGCCATGAAGATCGGGGTCGGCCGAGAGATTGAAGTCCTTTTT
Source organism: Opitutaceae bacterium (assembly GCA_039928635.1). GTDB lineage: Bacteria > Verrucomicrobiota > Verrucomicrobiia > Opitutales > Opitutaceae > DATAKE01. The sequence continues at coordinate 1,476 of JBDSSU010000422.1, forward strand.
GAGCGCGGGCATCAGCTCCTCTGTAACGACGCGGGAAAACCGGTCGTTGGGCGTGTCGTACTCTTCTTTGCGGTTCGCGGTGCGATCGCCCCATTCGCGCGCATTCGGTTCCGGCTGATCGGGCCGGCGTCCCGGATTCATGAACACACCGAGCATCACCGGAATTTCGCGACGATAGATGAGGTTATCGAGCACGTTGTGGCCTTGAATGCTCCCGGGCTCGGCCATCATCGCCTGTCCGTCGAGGAAGATCATCAGCGCCGCGGGCTTGGCGGGATCGTATTGGGCTGGCACGTAAACGTAATATGTGTGCTGCGTGCCGGGAAAGATTTGCGACGGGATGATTTTGGCCTCGGTGAACTTTCCTTTCGGCACTCCCTCCATCGGCATCGAATCTGGGCCAAGCTTGTAATAGGCGTCGACGAGTGGATTGGGTGCCGGGCGGGGAGCGCGCGCGGGCGTGGTGGCGGGCGCAGGGGAGGGAGAGGCTCCGGCGGAAGCAGGGGAATTGGCCGGTTGCGCGAAGAGGCTAAACGCACCGACGACGAGTGCAAAGGGGTAGGCGAGGGGGAGCTTCATGGGGAAGGCTCGTGAGTGAACCCAAACCAAATGGCCGACAAGTCCGAACCAATGACCGCGGGTTCGTCATCGGGTCTCAAGGAATCCCGCATTGTGACGTTTGCGGAAGGCGGAGCTTCGGAACCCAGGGTGGATTTGATAGGATCTGATCTTACTTGAGACGCTTTTGGGTGTCAGTGGCTGCGATGCTTTCGCCAATGCAGGAAACTTCCTTTCAAACCAAACCAGTCACATTTTCGGAAAAGTTCTGCACCCGTCGTCACATCCCCCTGACCGACTACGAGAACGAGATGCTGCGCGTTTCGCTGTATTTCCCCGGAAGGCTTGTCCGGCTCGTGCTGAACAGAGAAGCCAGCTACTTCGCACCTGATCGAGAGTTTATCCGCGCGGTGGGGAAACTCCCGGACGTCCATGGATTTGATGCGGAAGTCTGGGCCTACACCATAAACCCGGAGAACAGCCGGTTTCACCGCCTCCATTTGAAAATGCGCGTGTCGGCCAAAAAAATTTACCAGCAGATGCGCGAGATTCTGGGTCCCGATCTTGCGACTTTGCCCGGAGTACTGGTTGGCGACGTCCCGCCCATCTAAAGCGAGGTCCGCCAGCCACTGCCCGTGCTGCGTTCGAACGCTCCCTCGACCCTCAGTGAACTAAAGGGGTCGTTACTCGAGTGAGCTGCCGGCAGGTTGTTTCCAGCTCGATAGAGAGATTCGAAACCATCTGATCGTCCCACTTTTCGCGCCGGGCGATGCGGAGGCGGTCCTCCAACCAAACCGCGTGGCACTGCAGGCGTGCCCGATCCCGCGCCGGATCGTGCAAAGCCGGATCGTTCGCTTGGAGACGCGCATAAAGGTAAACGGCGCCAGCGATGAAGAAGAGGGCGGCGATGACAAGGGCCTCGGGCATGGTGGGAAAAGCTAGGGCGCCGGTGATGAATTACCACGTTTCGTGAGGGCTCATGCGCGGGTATTTCCGCCTGTTGCAGGAGATATTAGTCAGCATCCATGCATTGAGAAACCACGAATAGACACGAATGGACGCAAAGATCAGAGCGACCGGGAAAAATCCGGAGTCATGGCTTCCACTCACCTTTCAGTGAGTGGCTCAGGCGCGCCCGTCTCCCCGTGTTTTTCATTCGTGTCCCTTTGTGTCCATTCGTGGTTCAACTGCATCGTTCCGGCTTAGCTTAGTCAGCATCGAAGGCTCCATCGCGATTTTCCCATGAGCAAACGGGGAGCAGAGCCACCACGGAAAGATCTCCCCCATCGGGGGGCGATCGACGGACAACTGCTCGACGCTTTTTGAAACTGCGAGTCCGATGATTAACCGCCGCCGCCATCCCCCGCTGCGGGTGACTCCACGAAAATCGAAAACCGCGCAGACGGTCGGGCGGGAACCTTCCCTCCCGCAGAGCTCGCTGGCTTGATGCGTGTTCTGCCGGAACCGGCGGCAGCTCAGCTCCGGCTCTTGGGCGTGATGCCGGCGAGGCGCGCGAGTTCTCGATGGATGCGCGCGACCCGTTCCACTTGTCCCTTCGCCGGGAATCGCTCGTAGAAACCTTCGTTGCGAAACTCACGGACCTGCTCGGTCCAAGGTGCGAGTTTTGTGCGCCAGCGGTCCATGCGGCTCTCGCTGGGATCGGCATCGCTGCTCGCGAGATCGGCGCAGACGCGCAGCATCGCTTTCAAGGTCACGGGTTTCGTGACCATTGCGCCCGCGTCGCCCCAAGCGGGGCCCCAAACTTCGGCAGCTACCTTCAGGAAATCGCGCACCACCTCGTAATATTTTGCCGCCGCGCGGCGGTCGGTGCCCCCGGCCTCGATTTTTTTCCACGCACTTTTCACCCAGCGGTGCAGCTCGTTGAAAAGCTCCGCCTGCAGGATCCATTTTTCCTGTTTGCTGCGACCGCCGAGACGGTTGATCCGATAGCGGAGCGGACTGTCGCTTTCGCTATAAAGCATCTGGGAAATATGCGCGGCGAACCGGCGGTCGGGCTCAGCCCACGACACCTTTTCATAGAGATCAACGAGGTGGCTCTTGTTGATGCGCGTGGGCGTGGAATTAATGATGACGAACATCTCGGTCGCGAAATCTTCCGTGCGTCCGTCGAAAATGACGCAGGGCACGCTGATGTTTTTGGCGTCGTCCGGATGCGTGCGCGCAAAAAATTCGAGCGCCGCCAGTCGGTGCTGTCCGTCGATGATCAGAAATTTTTCGTCCGGCTCCTGCAGCTGGCCGACGCCGCTGCCGTCCTCCCAGGCGCGGAAGGTCAGCTTTTGCGAGGTGAAGAGCAGCACGACTCCGGGAATCGGCGGCTGGGAAATGGCGGTCTCGTAGAAATTCCGAATCGCGGCGACCTTGGCTTTTCCGACCTGCCGCTGGAAGGCTTTATCGCTGCGCTCGATTTTCGAGATGAACTGGGCGACGTCGTCATCGGCGGGCAACGCCTCGGCCTCGATGCCACCGCCGTCTTCGTCGTAGTAGCGGCTGATGAAGCGGACCTTCGTGAGCAATTGCTCCGAGGAATAAGAAGCGAAATAAAACAAGGCATCTTTCTGGCGAATCTGCGTAGCGATCATAAGCGGCGATGATTAACGTTTCCCCAACCGGCGGTGATGCGGCGGAAACTGAAAGCGAAAACTCGCGCATACAAGTTCGGAAGCGCGGCCGGTACGGCGCATGCAGGCGAAGAACGTGAGAACGAAGGTTACATTCTGGTGTCACCAACCGGCCGACCCTTGATCCAGGTAAGCTCATGGGTTTATCCAACGTCGGAATCAGAAACCTCAAAACTTCGCTGAACTATGAAAACGGAAGAAATCGCCCACCGTCTGGTGGACCTGTGTCGGGAGCAGAAATGGGAGACGGCTCAAAGGGAACTCTACGCCGACCATGCCGTGAGCATTGAACCTCATGAAACGCCCGGTTTCCCGAAAGAAACCAAGGGCCTGGCCGGGATTCTCGAAAAAGGAAAAACCTTCGCGGCGATGGTGGAGACGATGCACGCGTTGAAGGTGTCCGATGCGGTCGTCGCCAATAATTCGTTCGCCTGCACGATGGCCATGGACGTGACAATGAAGGGGCAGGGGCGGATGAACATGACGGAGCTATGCGTCTACGACGTGAAGGACGGCAAGGTGATCTCGGAGCAGTTTCACCTTTAGACGCGCAACGAGGATTCCAGCCAGAGCTCAGCCTGCGGCGGAGAATCGGCAGATTGATTCGCTTTGGGTCTGATCCCCGAACCTTGCTTCGGCTTGGTTGCGAAAGGGT
>JBDSSU010000423.1:0-5211 GCA_039928635.1 Opitutaceae bacterium
CTAAAATTAAACCACTGACGCGTGCCGACCCGGCGACTATCGCGCCGCCTTGAAGCCGCGCAGAATCTTGAAGGCGAGCGGCCCCCATCGCAACAGCGGTCCGAGAAGCTTGGACCGGGGGAAAAGCTTTCGCTTAAAAAGCAGCGCGATCGGCACCGCGGCGACTTTCGCCAGCGGTGAGATTCGCCGCCACTGCGCGACGAAATGATCAGCTTTTTTCAGAGGACCCGCCACCCGGGTGGACAACTCCACGCACTCCTCGCGCCGGAAGAAAATCCGCCGCTGCAGCGCCAGCTTGTGCGCCGACAGCGCGTTTAAATCTCCGTCGGGATACATGCGCGGTCGTTTCTCAACTCCTGCAGGGTCCCGGCAAAAGGCTTCGATTGCCTGGCAATCTGTTTCCGCAGTGCCAGCACCGAGGCGACCGCTGCCCCGGTGTAGAGCAGCGTCAAGCCACCCAAAGCGATCAGCCGAGCGCTCTCCCAGAAAAGGTAAACCAGCGTGAAGCTGGCAAACGCGAGCGCCATCATGCCGGTAAAGATGGCAACGCTGATCCAGACAAAAAGCTGGATCAGGCGCTGCTTCTCTTCCTGAAGCTCAACCGAGATCAATTCGATGCGATCGTGGACACTGCGAAGCAGATTATCCACGAGCGCCCGCACTGAGCCCAGGAGACCGGCTGACTCGGTTTCCATAGCGACGGAGCCGCCTTACTTGGTGCTGCGTCCCAAGAGCACGCCCGCGATCAGGCCCACGCCGACCGCGACGGCAATCGATTGGTAGGGATTCTCGCGAATGGTCTCGTCCGTGTATCGGGCCCCATCGGTGACCTTCCGACGCGCTGACTCGTAGGCCTCCCCGAGGCGTTCCTGCGCCGCGGCGTAACGTTGCCGCAAGGCGCTGACCATCTCGTCGGAATCGCCGACGGAATCGCCGACCATCTTTTCAGCATCGGCCACGAGGGAGCGAAGCTCCTCGAGGATATCCTTGGGCGACTGGGCGGTTTGTTTGTTATTTTTCATAATGACGGGATTTATTGGTTAAGGTTGGTGCGAAAAAATCGCCGCGATTCAGACGCTGCGACCGCGAATGAGAGACGCGATGAAGAGCACGAGAAAGACGACGAAGAGGACTTTGGCAATTGTGGCAGCCGTTCCGGCGATGACGCCGAAGCCGAGCACACCGGCAATGAGAGCAATAATCAGAAAGGTGATCGCGTAGCTAAGCATGGAAGTGGGAAGTTAGGGTTAGGAAGAAATTACGATTTCGATCCACGCACGACACCGGTCAGCCCGAGCACCGCGGCGACGATCCCGCCGATCAACAGCCACATGGCTTTGTCCGTGGGAGCACCAGTGAAGAGACGCGAAAATCCAGACCCGATTGAATCGGCGGCGCTGACGCCGTAGATGATAAGAATAATTCCACCGACGAGGAGGACGAGGGAGACAGGTTTGTTCATGGGAGTTGTAGCTGGAGGATTAAACCGCTCATGGCGGCTCACTAAGATTACCCCAAGCTAGACACCTGATGGACTGGGTGGTTCACGCCTCGGCAACAAACACCGGCCGCGCGGACGACGTCGGGAGAGGCGATTCCCGATCGGGAGGAATTTAATCGCCCGATCGCGCGTCACGCCGCCACCGCAAAGATGCGCCCAGGAGCACGCCAATACCGAGCGCAACGACCAGCGATTCGTAAGGGCACGCCCGGATCGTTTCGTCCGTGCGGCGGGCGAGCGTCGAAATTCTTTCCTTGGCGGAAATATACTTCTCCATCAGCCGCTCGGGCGAACGCTCCGGGCGGGACGTGAGCAGGGCGATTTTTTCTTCCGCATGATGACTGGTGGATTCACTGAGCATCTCTTCCGCCTCCGCCATGAGCTGGGTGATATCCGAGATCAATTCGTGAGCGTGCTTTTGCTGGGAAGGGCCGGAGTCGGAGGATGATTTCATAGGCAATTAATTTAGCGGAAGGAGAAAGCGCCGCCGCACCGCAGCACGCGCGGGTGGATTGACCATGAGGAAAGTTAACTCGTTCCATCGACCTCGTATTTTCACCGCTCCTCAAATCGACGGGATCAGAAAATGAAAGTCGCTCCCCTTCCCCGGCTCGGCCGTGCACGCAATCGTGCCCCCGTGGGCGATGACGATCTCGCGTGCGATCGCCAGCCCCAAACCTGCACCCGGCTTCGATTCGCCCGGAACGCGATAGAAGCGCTCGAACACCCGCGCGGCGCTCTCGGGCGTGAGCCCGGCGCCCTCATCACGCACGGAAAAACGCAAAAATCCCGGCGGTCCGTCACCCGCATTGAGTGTGATCGTGCTCCCCGACGGGGAATATTTTGCGGCATTGGTCAGCAGGTTCATGAACACGTGGCGCAGTCTTGCGCTGTCCGCCTGAAATTTCAGGTCGTCGATGCCCGGTTCCAGCCTGACCTCCAACTTCTGCTGGGCCGCGTCGGTAAAGGTTCGCGCTTCACGCGCAATGCCTTCGATGAGCGGGCCCACGGTTTGCTCGCTCCGATCGATGGTCGAGGCGCCCGCCTCAAGTCGGGCCAGGTCCAGGAGATTATCGAGAATGCGGAGCAGCCGGTCCGCGTCGTCACGCGCGCCCTCCAGCAGCTCGCGCTGCGTCGGCGTGTAGCTCGCGATTTGCTGCTCCAGCAAAAGATAGACCGCCATTCGCAAACTCGTCAGCGGTGTCTTCAACTCGTGGCTGACGGTGCCGACCAGGTTCGTCTTCGCGTCATCCAGCAGGCGGAACTTCGTCACATCCTGTAATACCACCGCCGCGCCTTTGAATTCCGTGAGTTTGTCTCCGATCGCGAGAATCCGCGGCAGATAATGCCGCTCCTCGCGTCCGGCTCGCAACGTCACCACGCAACTGTAGTCGGTCGGCAGATAATGCTCACCCGTCGCCAGCACGCGCTCCAGGGGATCGGCGATCGCGGGAGGAAATCCCTGCGAAAAATCGGCCGTCCCCTCCAATTGCTCCGCGGCCGGATTGCGCACTTCGTGGCTGCCGTCCCGTGACACCACGAAAACGGGATCCGGCTGCGAGGTCAGCGTGGCCTCCATCGTGCGTTGCGTGCGCAGCACCTTCGCCATCGTCGCCTCGCGATAAGCGCGGAGGTGAACCGCCATTTGATTAAAGGCCTTCGCGAGCTGGCCCAACTCATCCCGCGACGTAACCGCGACCTCACGATCCAGATCTCCATCCCCCAGCGCCACCGCGGAGGTGGTCATCGCCTGGATGGGGCGGAGCAGCGAATCCGCCAGCCGCCACGCCAGAAAAAAGAACAGCACCACCGCCGCCACCATCGCAATCATCAGGAGTCGCAGGCTCGCATCGATCCGCGTCTTTACGCCCTGCTCAGCGGTGAGAATTTCCTGATGCTCCCGGTTCAGCAGTTCATCCAGGGTGCTGTTGACCGCGAAGGCCGCCTGATCGAGTTCATAGTTCAGCGTCGGCAGACCCGTCATGCGGAGAACCTCCTCCCCCGCTTTCGTGAAGCGCTCGAAATTCTCATCCAGCTTTGTAAGCAGCGCCGTTTTCTCCGGAGTCGGCAGGTTGAACAGCTCGTCGTTCAGACCCCGCTTGAACTCCGCGCGACGGTCCTCGAATTGCTTCCGATATTCGGTCGCGTTTCCGCGACGCGCGGCCTGCAAGGCGGCCGTCATCTGCGCCACCGTGGAGCGCATGTCCTGGACGATGCGGATCGAACGGAAGTCGCGCGAAAGAACGATCTCCACGGACACGCCGAGATTCTCGCTCGTGCGGATCGCGTAGAGACAGACCGCGAGGAACAACAGCAGCAGCGGAAGCAGCCCGAAAGTGAGACGCGTGCGGAGCATGGCGCGGCGCCGCTACAATAATCCGAGTTTCTGCCGTTTTCGGTAAAGCGTCGCGGGATCGATCCCGAGAACCCGGGCGGCTTCGTCGAGATTGCGCGAGGTGTCCAGAATCCGGCGGATGTGCTCCGTCTCAAGTGCGTCGATGGTGACGCGCGCGCCGACGTTGACGGTGGGATCGGATTTGACGCCAAACTCGTCTGGCAAATCTGCCAGCGTGATCGTCTCGCCCCGCGCCAGAATCACGGCGCGCTCGATCACGTTGCGCAGCTCGCGCAGATTTCCCGGCCAGCCATAATTTGAAAACGCACTCATGACCTCCGGGGCGAAGGTCGTGGTTTTTTTCCCGATGCGCTCGGAGAAGAATCTCCGATACGCCTCGGCGAAACGCTCCAGATCCCGCGGCCGTTCGCGCAAGCCAGGCAACGGAATGCTGATCACGTTCAACCGGTAATAGAGATCTTCGCGGAAATGTCCCGTTTTCACCTCCGCCGCCAGATTGCGATTCGTTGCCGCAATGATGCGCACATTCGCGCGGCGCGGCTTCGCCTCCCCGACGCGTTCGTACTCCCGTTCCTGCAAAAGCCGCAAAAGCTTCGGCTGAATTTCGAGCGGCATTTCGCCAATCTCATCCAAAAAAAGCGTTCCCCCATCCGCGGCGGCGACTTTCCCCACGGTATCCGCGATCGCCCCGGTGAAGGAACCGCGCACGTGTCCGAACAATTCACTCTCGAGCAATTCCTTCGAGAGACTCGGGCAGCTCACCGTTACGAAAGCGGCGTCGCGCTGAGCGCTGCGCTGGTGAACCTCCCGCGCCAGCACGCTTTTGCCGGTCCCGCTGGGTCCGAGAATCAGAATGGAGGCGGGCGTTTCCGCGGCGCGGAAAGCGATCTCCATCGCTCTCGCGACCACCGGCTCGGCTGAATCCAAATCCACCGCGGGCGTCTCGGCCGCGAGCTGAGTTTCCAGTGAACGCACCCGCGTCTCCAGCATGCGGTTCTTTTGAATTTTCCCCAGCACCGCCCGGATCTGGTCGGGCGTGAAGGGCTTCGGCATGAAGTCGAATGCCCCGCGGCGCATGGCTTCGACTGCCGTCGCAATGTTCGCGTAAGCCGTGAACATGACAACGGCGAGAGCCGGATGGGCCTTCAGCAACTTCGCGAGGACATCGAGTCCATTCTCGTTCCCGAGTTGCACATCGAGAAAACACACTTCGTAGCCTTCTTCCTCCAGCGCCTTCAGCGCTTTCGTCCCGTTCGAGACATCCGCCGCCACATGGCCGGAAGTTTCCAAGGCAATCCGCGTGGTTCTGCAAATACCCGGATCATCATCGACTATGAGAACACGCATGAAAGAA
>JBDSSU010000424.1:0-5520 GCA_039928635.1 Opitutaceae bacterium
CATGGGGCCGTTGTTTCATTCGTGGCTTTTCGCCACGGGACAGCTTAAACACGCTGTCTTCGCTCCACTCAGCGCAGTGGAAGAGGCGCTGGGAAACAGCCGCCCAATAAAAGAATCGGAAGTTCACTTTCAGTTATCCATTCCTGTTGAAGACCGCGAATGGGCGTTAGCTCGAAGACAGGAGCTTGGATGGAGTCAGCGTCGAATCGTCGCGATCTCGCCCGGGTCAGTTCAGCCACACAAACAGTGGCCGGGAACTAATTTTATCGAGCTCTGCCGAAAACTTTGCGAAGTGTCAGATATTTCTATCGCGGTGATCGGAACGGCTGATTCGCGCTCGTTGGCAGAGTCCATGAAGGCCGGCTTCGAGGACCGTGTGACCAACCTTTGTGGCGAGACTACAATCCAACGCCTCGCCGCCTGGCTCGAACTTTGCACAATGACGGTCGGCAACGACGGCGGATCCATGCATGTTGCAGCCGGTGTGGGGTGTCCGGCGGTCGCCATTATGCCGGGCATTGAGTATCCTGGTTCGATCGAACCTTGGGGATATCAGGCCTTTTCTGTCCGCCACCAAGTTCCATGCGCCCCTTGCTACAGCTTCATGCATTGTCCACTGGGGCACAATCGTTGCATCGTCGAAATCCGGGTGGAGGATGTGCTCGCCAAGTGCATGTCCCTGCTTTATCACGCCGACCTGCGCTCGACCTAATGACAAGGCAACGGGCGCAACCAGCTATGGCAGCCCATCCCGACGTCCCAAATATTAATCGCGGTCGAACTCTCCGAAACCTGCGTGCCAGGTTCGCCTACCCTTTTTGGCTCATTGGAGGTCGGCCTCCGCCTGACAATCATGTCCATAAGGTTAAGCGCATCCGGGCTCTCGGCCGCAAGTTTGGCTGCGAGACATTTATCGAGACGGGCACGTTCTTTGGTCAGACGGTCGCAGCGGTCCACCGCCAGTTTGTCAAAACGTTCTCGGTCGAACTCTCTCCTGAACTTCACCGCGGAAACGAAATTGCGTTTCAGCGCATACGCGGAGTGAAAATCTTTCGCGGAGACAGCAGCGCGATGCTTGACCAAATGATCAGGGAGTCGACGGGGAGAATTCTCTATTGGCTTGATGGCCACTATAGCGGTGGGGTCACAGCGAAGGGCACCGAAATCACCCCCATTTTTGAAGAGATGGAAACGATCAAGCAGCACAAACGCTTCGACGATTGCATCCTGATTGATGACCTCCGCCTCTTTACCGGGCACCATGGCTATCCTCTGATCGCCGAGGTTAAGAACCGGATTGCGAGGCTCAGCCCCAATTACGAGATCACCGTCGATCGGGACTGTTTAATGGCCTTGCCTCGACGGTATTGAAATGAGGCTTCAGCCCGCTTCGCCGGCTGCACTGCTCCTCAGAGCCAGGCAGCTGCCGACTTCAGTGCCATGAATATTTGGATCTGCATCGCGTACGATCCCTTGCCCCGAATCGACAGCACGACTCGTCTGCTCCGTTATGGCACCCTGGCACAACAGCTCGCGGGGGCCGGGCACTCCGTGGTTTTTTGGACGTCTACTTTCGATCACTGGCGGAAACAACAGCGTTTCAATTCAGACCATGCCGAGGTGATCGACAGTAAATTCCGGATCGAGCTGCTCCACTCGCCCGGATACCGTCGCAACATCTCTTGGGCGCGAGTTCGCCACAATCGCACGCTGGCGCGCCGTTTCATGGAACGGGCGGCGTCATTTGAAAAACCCGACATCATTTTCGCGGGCATTCCCTGCCTCGAACTCACTGAAGCCGCCGCCAATTACGCCAAGTTTCACCGGGTGCCTTTTAACGTGGATATACAGGACATCTGGCCGGAAGTTTATGTCTCTGTCCTCCCGCGGGCGCTCCGCTTTGTGGGCAGAGCAGCCCTGCATTCAGAGTTCGCCCGTACTCGCCGTATTTTACGGGGCGCCCAAGCGATAACTGCTGTTTCCCAAGAATACCTCGCGTGGGCCCGCAAACTGCGCGATGCGCCGGGGCCGAACGACGGAGTGTTCCATCTCGGGTATCCGCTACCCGACGAGTCTGTCCTCGCTTCAGCGCGAGCCCGGGCTCCGGAATTCCTGGCAAGGTTTGCGATTCCAGCAGACCGAATCCTGGCAACGTTTCTAGGGCAGTTTGCCGCGTCGTACGATATCGACACACTCATCGACGCGGCTCGGAAGTTGGACGGTAGTCCAAGCAATGTGCACTTCGTCCTCGCCGGAAACGGGGACAAGTTCGCGCGGGCTCAGCGCCGCGCACGAGGTATTCGCTCCCTCACCTTGACCGGCTGGCTGGAGCGCAACGACACCATCACTCTCCTGCAACAATCACACATTGGCCTCGCGGCGTATTCGCGGCGCGCGCCACAATCCCTACCTTATAAACCGTTCGAGTACATGGCGCATGGCCTTCCCATTGTCTGCTCACTGCGGGGCGAGTTGAAGGCTCTCATCACCGACCACGCCGTCGGCCGTTACTACGTTGCGGGTGACGCCAACTCTCTAGCTGAAGCCATCCAGCGGCTTGCGGGGGATGCAAATTGTCGGGGAAAAGCCGGTCTGCAGGCTCGCGCTTTGTTCAACCGCCAGTTCGATGCCTCAGCAATTACTGAACGCCTGATCGCACATCTGAATAGACTCGCCGGCGGGACCAACTGAACGTTCAAAGAAGCCTACCGCATGGACCAAACCGTCACTCCGCCCTTCTCGCTTCGCTTGGCTGCCGGCTGCTTAACGCTGCTCCATAAGCTGCTGCCGAAGTCGCTTTACGACAGATTCTATTTTTTTGCGTTCCCCCGCTACAAAGCGTGGCTGCGCCGCAGCTATCGATCGCGTGCTTTGAGTCGCGCTGGAGCCGACCGAGACAAGGTCGAAACGGTGTTCAAATGTCTGGAATTCTCACTCGTAGGTTGGCAGGGAATGGAAGCGACCTACCAGTGCACTAAAGATGTGCTCACTCAAAAAATTCCCGGCGATCTCGTAGAATGCGGCGTTGCCCAAGGCGGCAGCGCGCTGTTGATTGCGCTGGTTAACCGGAAATTCAGCGACCGCCCTCGTGCGTTGTGGCTCTTCGACTCGTACGAAGGCCTGCCCGATCCAACCACGGAAGATTACAACAACGGGAAAACGGGGACCCATGTCAGGCCGTTGCCGAAGGGCTCCTGCCTCGGCACGATCGAGGACGTAAGCCGGTTGTTGTTCGATCAACATCAGCTCCCGCGGGAATCAGTCCGCCTAGTGAAGGGGTGGTTTCAAGACACGCTCCCCACCACGCGCGACAAGATGGGGGCGATCGCGCTCCTCCGTCTCGACGGCGACTGGTACGAGTCCACCAAGGTGTGCTTGGAGATGCTGTTCGATAAAGTAAGCCCGGGGGGCTTTGTTATTCTCGACGATTATTTCAGCTGTTACGGCTGCAAACGTGCCACCGACGAGTTCCTCTCAAATCGTCATCTCCCTTATCCGATCGTGCCCGACGGACGTGGGGGCGCGTACTTTCGGAAGGCGGCTTGAGCCCAAGTAGGACGAGCTATGCTCGCCAAGCGAATTTTCGATGTGGTGGTCGCGATCCTCTTACTGCTCCTGACGCTCCCGCTCTTTTGTATGATCGCCGTGGGGATTGCTGCGTCATCACCGGGTCCGTACATCTACAAAGGTTCGCGCACCGGTCGCTGGGGCCGGTCTTTCCGCATCTGGAAATTTCGCACCATGATCGTCGATGCCGAATCCAAGGGCGGGGGGACCACCGCGCTGGGAGATCCGCGAGTTTTCCCGTTTGGGCGCTTCCTCCGAAACATGAAACTTGATGAGCTGCCTCAGCTGATCAACGTCGTGCGCGGAGACATGAGCCTCGTTGGTCCCCGTCCAGAACTCGCGATCTACACCAACCGCTACACCGATGAAGAAAAAGCCATTCTTACGGTGCCTCCAGGCATCACTGACTACAGTTCGATCCGGTTCAGCTCGCTGGACAAACTGGTGGGCGCCAAGGAAGCCGACCGCGTTTTCGAAGAGCGGGTGTTGCCAGAAAAAAATCGCCTGCGTCTGGAATACGTCCGCTCTCGCACATTTGGCGGCGATCTAAAGATTCTCGTGCTCACAGGATGGTGTATACTGCGCAAAGCGTTCCGGTGACTGCCATGCCGGTCATTGCCTCCACTTCTGCTTGGGCTCGCGAAGTCCCTCCCTTGGGTTTCGGTTGCTGCCCGATGGGCGGACACGGCTGGGGACAAGTGGATTCCCGGAAACTGTTGGACGCTGTAGCAACCGCTCTCGAAATCGGTGTACGCTTGTTCGATACATCGGATATCTATGGCCTCGGCACGTCAGAAACGCTCCTCGGCCAAGCTCTCCGCGGACGGCGTGACGAAGCGGTGATTGCGACGAAGTTTGGCGTGCGCCGTGAAAGCGGCCAGACGTTCCACGATTGCTCAGTCGAATGGATTCAGCGTGCGGTGGAAGACAGTTTGCGCCGGCTTTCCACCGATCGCATCGACCTGTATCAAATGCATTATTGGGATGGGATCACGCCGATCGCGGCAATCGTCAGCAAGCTGACCGAGCTGATTCAGCAGGGAAAGATTCGCGCTTTTGGAATCACGAATCACGATCCAGCGGACGTTCCGGCGCTGCCTGCTGACACCAAACTAGCTTCTTACAGTCACCAATACAGTTTGGTGCATCGCGAAAAGGAAACGAGCATCATCCCTCAGCAGCACAGTTCGTCTCCGCCCGTGTTTCTTTCCTGGGGCAGCCTCGGTCAAGGCATTCTGTCGGGGAAATATGCAAGCCTAAGCCAGCTGGACGAAGGAGACCGTCGACACCGTACCGAATACGAAAATTTTCACGGCGAGCGATTTGCGGCGATTCAATTGATTCTTCCCGAATTGCGCAGCATTGCTTCCGAGGCGGGGATGCCGGGAACCACCGCCCTCGCGCTGCGGTGGATCGTGGACCGAATCCCAAACTCGATCGCGTTGGTTGGTATCAAAAGGCCAGAACAGATCGTCGATGCGGCCCGAATGTTGAACTTCCGCTTAACGGAGTCCGCGTGCGCACGTCTCGACCACATCACTGCAGGTTTCACTGCCTTGAGCCCTCAGACATGACATCCACCTTTTCCGAAGTAGCCGCGCTTTCGCGCCGAATTCGCGTCCACACGCTCAAGATGACCAGCACCGGCGGAAGCTCGCACGTGGGTGCCGCATTCAGCATCGCCGACCTATTAGCGACGCTCTACGCAGGCGTACTCCGGCATCGGCCGCAGGAGCCAAAATGGGAGGGGCGTGATCGCTTCATCCTGAGCAAGGGCCACGCCGGTGCCGCAGTGTATGCAACTCTGGCGGAATGCGGCTATTTTTCTCCTGATCGCCTTGCTCAGCACTATCAGAATGGCTCGGTTTTTTCTGGGCACGTCAGTCATAAATCCATTCCCGGAGTAGAGCTTTCGACAGGAAGTCTGGGTCATGGACTCGGGGTCGGCGTGGG
>JBDSSU010000425.1:0-3602 GCA_039928635.1 Opitutaceae bacterium
CATCCGGTAAAACGCATGGCGTCTTCTGGCAGCGGCGTCGGACGTCTCCAAGACGAAACATGGGCAACCGATCAAAGCCACGCGTTCTCGGAAAAGCGGTAGCTCCAAAAACGAGAGATCGGAAAAGGGCGCCGTTTGGATCGCGAATCCCCATTCCACATTCAGCCATCGCCAAGCTTCGCCCTGCTCGCGAGACGGCCGGGCGGCGATCCATTAACTTCCGCGCAGTGCCTCCAGCACGGTATTCGGAGTCAGCACTTCCGGGAGGATCAAGGGTTCGGCCTGGCCGGGAAACCATACCACGTTGAAGGGCACCGCCCGCCGTCCGTATTTCGCGAGTTCAGCGGCGATCTGTGGATTCTTGTTCGTCCAGTCGGCGCGAAGCGTCGCGATTTTTTTCTCCGCGAACAGCGTCAGCACTTCGTCCGAATGGAAAACCGCCAGCTTGTTCGTCTGGCAGGTCGCGCACCAACGCGCGGTGAAATCGACATAAACGATCCGCCCTTCAGCACGCAGTTTTTCCACCGCTTCGGGACTCCACGGCTCCCACACGACTTCAGGAGCGGTTGAGCTGTTGGCCGAGGGCTTCGCTTCCAAACTTCCTGGCCAGCCAAGCCAGCTGCCGGCAAGCGCGAGTGCCAGAAGACCGGCGACTCCGAAACGCACGCGGCCGGACGAGGCGCCCGGCGCCGTCCAACGCCCGTAGACCCACACGCTCATCGCGACCAGCACGAGTCCGAACAGCGCGTTACGCAGACCTTCATCCGTCGTTTGCGCTGCCAAGACCCAGACCAAATAGCCAACGGTCGCATAGAGCGGAAACGCCATGAACTGCTTGAACGTTTCCATCCAAGCTCCGGGGCGCGGCAACGCCTTCACCGCTTGGGGAAAAATCGAAAGCAGCAGGTACGGCGTGCTCAGCCCGAGACCAATGCAGGTGAAAAGCGCGAACGTTTGCTGCGTGTTCAACGTGAGGCTGGCGCCCAGGGCGGTGCCGAGAAACGGACCGCTGCACGGCGTGGCGACGACGGTCGCAAGGACCCCCGTGAAAAACGATCCGGCGAGACCACTCTTCATCTGCAAACTTGAGCCCACGGCGGTCGCACGCAGTCCAAACTCGAAAACTCCGCTGAGGTTCAGCGCCATGAGCAGCATCACCGCCGCGACCGCAAAAACGAAACGCGGCTCCTGGAGCTGATAGCCCCAGCCAAGATTTTCACCGGCGCTGTGCAGTCCCAGCAACAGCGCGACGAGCGCCCAAAACGAGACCAACACGCCCATCGTGAAAACCGCCCCGTGCGCGATCACCTTGCGGCGATCGTTCGCCGACTGGTTCACGAACCCGAGAATCTTGATGCCCAAAACCGGGAAAACGCAGGGCATCAGGTTCAAAATGAGTCCGCCGATAAACGCGAGGGCGAGCGTTGCTCCGAAACTCCCCGCTTTCGCCGATGCGCCGGACGCGCCCGCCGACTGTCCCGCCGCGGCGGAAGCGCTTTCCGTGGACGTCCCCATCGGCGCCTCGACGCGCAATCCCCGCAGGGTTCCGCCGGGCAGCCAGCCGTTCTCGCTCGTGAGCACGCCCAAAAGCTTGGAGGCGTCTTTCGGGCCGTCAGGAGAGATCGGCAGCGTGAGGGTGAATCCGCTCTTGCCGGTTTCCTTCAAAGCCTGCGGCAGCTCGTAATCGATTAAACTGTCGTCGGAGAAAAAATGGAGACCGCGCGGCGAGTGAACGCCCGGCGCGGTCGAAATCACGGAGAGGATAACGGATTTGGGGCTGCGCGTCGCCGTCACTTCCCAAGCGGGGTCGGCGCGTGGCAAGCCGGCGAGGGTGCTGCGGATTTTCCCTCCCCACTTCACATCCGGTGCCGGGGCCTCCGCGGCGACCGCGAGCGAAAGCCTCACGTCGGCTTTTCCCGGGATGCAGACTTCTTCGCACATCAGCCAGTCGGCGAGCGCCTTCAGTTCGACCGTGGAACCGGGTTTCAGATCGGCGGGAGCCGTGATGGTGACCGGGAGAAACAGTTCACCCTCGTAGCCATTTCCAATCACTTTTCCGGCGCGATCTTTCAACACGTTCGGGGCCGGCCATTGGATTTCTCCGGCGACGAAACCAGGAGGAAGACTCCAAGTGAGCGTAGTCGGCAGTCCGGTCCCCGGGTTCAGCCAGTACGTGTGCCAGTGCGGATCATGCAGGAAACGCAACGCCACGGTGAACGGTTTCCCCGGCTGAATGGAAGCGTCCGCTGCGACGAGCGAAGCCTGGACCTGCGAGGATGCCGCCACCGCGAGGCGCGTGGAAAACAGCAGCGCGAAGGCAAAGAGAACCCAGGCGGGCAGCAGAGAGCGGGCGGAAAGCATGGCGCGAAAGTGAAGGCTTTCCGTACGAGGCGCAAATGCGGAGGTTTATTCCGCAAACGGGCGACGCTGAGTGATCTGCCGCGCTTGCCACCGCAGCGGGCGCTTCCACCTTCGCGGTCATGAAAACCCGGATTTTCGGACAAACGAAGCGCAGCGTGAGCGAAGTGGGCCTGGGCACCTGGCAGATTGGCGGAAACTGGGGCGACGTCAGCGACGAGACCGCGCTCGCGACGCTGCGTGCCGCGGTTGATGCCGGGACGACGTTCTTCGACACGGCCGATGTTTACGGGTCGGGGCGCAGCGAAACGCTCATCGGCAGGTTCCGCCAGGAAACGCGCGTGCCGCTCTATATTGCGACGAAGCTCGGGCGCTGGAGTGATCCGGGCTGGCCGCAGAATTTCAACCGCGAAGCCATCCGCCAGCATACCGAGGCCTCGCTCCGGCGTCTTGGAGTCGACGCGCTTGATCTTACCCAACTGCACTGCGTGCCCGCGGAGGTTTTGGAACGCGGCGAAATTTTCGAGTCACTGCGTGAACTGCGGCAGGAAGGAAAAATTCGCGCTTTCGGAGTCAGCGTTGAATCGATGGCCGAAGCGCGCACCTGCCTTCGCCAGGAGGGACTCGTTTCGCTGCAGATCATCTTCAATCTTTTCCGCCAGAAACCGATTCACGCCCTGTTCGCCGAGGCGAAAAAGAAGAACGTCGCGCTTCTTGTCCGCCTGCCGCTCGCGAGCGGATTGCTCGGGGGCAAGATGACGAAGGCCACGAAATTCCCGGCGGACGACCACCGCACCTTCAACCGCGATGGCCAGCAGTTTAATGTCGGTGAAACGTTCGCCGGTTTGCCTTTCGAGAAAGGCGTGGAGCTCGCCGACGAGTTGAAGGCGTTGGTGCCACCCGGCATGACGCTCCCAGACATGGCGCTCCGTTGGTGTCTGGATTTCGACGCGGTGACGGTGATCATCCCCGGCGCGAAGAATCCCCAGCAGGCCGAGGCCAACGCCCGTGCGTCATCAACCCCTTCACTCAGCCCGACCCTGCACGCCCAGCTCGCAGAGTTTTATACGAGCAAGGTCGCCGCGCACATTCGCGGACCGTACTAAATCGAAAACTCCCGACGCTGGCATGACCGTGTCCGTGCCGTCGGCAGGTGTGGACCGTTCGCTGCGCTGCAGATGAACACCGGAATGAGTCTCGCGAAGGACGCGAAGAAAACAAAGAGGCCTTCGGCTCCTTCGCGT
>JBDSSU010000426.1:0-2991 GCA_039928635.1 Opitutaceae bacterium
CGGGACGCTGGCGCTCGAGGAGTCGCTGGGCTTCGGAGGGAGCGGAAATCACAGCCGAAAACATTCCGGAATGGGCGAAAGGTAAAGCGCCCCGACAATTTCCCTGTTCGCGGATAACGGAGCGTCACCGGAAGTGTGATGCCAAACCGGCGGGCGCGCTGCCTTCATTCGCCGCTTGAGCCAGAGTCCGCGACCGGAAAACTCAGCCGATGCCTCGAGTTCGCCGATGAAGACTCTTCTGCGGGATCCCCGCGCCCGGCGGCTGCTGATTGCAAACACCCTCGGCTCGATCGGCTCAGGGGTGACGATCTTTTCAGTCCCCTGGCTGCTGGTGCACCAGCCGGGAGGAAACGCGGCGTTTCGCTGGATCACGATCGTGACGACGGCGGTGTTGTTCGCCTTCATGCCGCTCTACGGCACATGGGTCGACCGGCACTCGCGAAAAACCGCCCTGCTGATCGGCGAGCTCTGGGGCTTCGCCGCCATCATCACGCTCGCGGCGGTTGGTTATTTCCTCGGCGGGTTTTCCACGGCGGCGCTGATGGCGATCTATTTTTGCGGGATGCTTTACTACACGCTGCACTACACCGCGAAGTTCGCGTTCGTGCAGCAGATCTTCGATCGCTCGCAATACCAGTCACTCACCGGGCTGATGGAAATCCAAGGGCAGACCGCGATGATGGTCGCGGGTGGGCTAGGCGGCTGGTTGGTAGACCACGTCCCGCTCTGGGGAATCCTCGTGTTCGATGCCGCGACCTACCTCGCCAGTTTCCTGATTTTGCGGACGATCCCCTATGTCGCGACGCATCTGGCTCCCCACGCCCCCAGCAGCGCGGCGTCCGCCTCGCGTCCCACCGTGTGGGCATCGATCGTCGAAGCCTGGCAATGGCTCCGTGCCCGGCCGCGACTGGCGATTTTCCTGACCTGTTCCCTGCTGCCGTTTGTCGCGGTGATGTCGGGCAATTATCTCTTCCCGATTTACGTCGCGCAGACCTTGCACGCCAAAGCGGGGCTGTTTGCGGGAGGTGAAATCGTCTTCGCCGCCGGCTCGGTTCTCGCCGGACTCCTTCTCCCCCGCCTCCTCGCGCAACACAGCGCATCCACCACGATTCCCGGGACGATGTTCGCTTTTCTCTGCGGCCTCGTGGTGCTGGTGGTATTTCGCAGCCCGGTGGCATACCTCGCAGCCGCCGCGCTTTGTGGTTTTGGCAACGCCGGCTGTCGCGTGGCCCGAAGCGCGTTAATGCTGAACCTCGTTTCGAACTCGGTCATGGGCCGCATCAGCGTTTTCTACAACCTGCTCGACCGGATACTGCGCACGATCCTTGTCTCAGCCATGGCCATCACCGACGTCTACGGCGCCCCCGCCGGCTACGGATTGCTCACCGCGATGATCATCCTCGCGATTGCGGGAGTGCTCGCGACGCGCAACGTGCTGCTTCCGCCGCCCGCGAATGGGGCGCCGGCCAAGATTTAATCCTTCCTGCGATGGCCAAATTTTTTTCCGAACTCACGCCCAGCCAGATTGAATTCGTCGGACGGCAGAAGATCTTCTTCGTCGCCTCCGCACCCGACAGCGGCCGGGTCAACCTCTCACCCAAGGGCATGGACACCTTCCGGATCCTGAGCTCGCGTCGCGCCGGCTACCTCGATGTCACGGGGAGCGGAAACGAAACCGCCGCCCATCTGAAACAGAACGGTCGCGTCACCCTCATGCTTTGTGCCTTCGAGGGCGCGCCGCTGATCTTTCGCATTTACGGGCGGGGGCACATGGTCCAGCCGCCGGATGCTGATTGGGAGCAACTCCGACCCCTGTTCGGCCCGACCCTCCCGGGCGAACGCCAACTCGTGATCGTGGAGATCGACCAGACCTACACGTCCTGCGGCTACGGCGTTCCTTTCTTCGACTACCAGGGCGAACGCGAACAACTCATCGCGTGGGCGGAGAAAAAAGGGCCGGAAGGCCTCGCCGCCTATCGCGCCGAGAAAAACCAGCAAAGCATCGACGGCCTGCCCACGGGGTTATCGGTGTGAATGGAAGAAACTTTCAATCCGGCCACAGAGAACACAGAGCTCCGACACAGAGAGCACGGAGAAACTTCCCGAGGCATCACCGCCGAAAGTATTTTATCAGGCCTGCCGATGGATCGATCTCTGTGTCCTCTGTGGCAAAAAAAATTCTCGAATGCCTGCTAACCGCCCGGCACTCCCATTTCCCGAATCCACATCGAATCTCTTCCGTCTCTTCGTCTCTCCGTTTGCTCCGCGGCCTCCTTTCAAAATGCCTTCTCCACAATTCGCCTCATGATCCGCGCGCTGGTTTTTGATTTCGACGGACTCATTCTCGACACCGAGACGCCTCTCATCGAATCGTATCGCGACGTCCACATCGAGCATGGCGTTCCCTTCGATCACCCCGCGTTCCTCCGCAGCGTCGGCCACGCCGACTATGCTTTCGATCCGTGGCACGGCTTCAGCCCGCACGCCGATCGGGTCGGGCTCGAACTCGAACGTCGCGCGCGAAAGGATCTTCGACTGGCGGAGCAGGCCGTGCTTCCAGGCGTGGTGACTTTGCTCGATGCGGCGCGGAACACCGGCCTGCGCATCGGAATTGCGTCGAACTCGGAGCATGCCTGGGTGGAGCCGCTCCTCGAACGCCTTGGTTTACGGGACCGATTCGAGTTCCTCGCCTGCCGCGAGGACGCGCCTTCGCCGAAACCCGAGCCCGATCTCTACAAACTGGTCCTGAATCGTTTTGGGCTGCGCGGCTTTGAAGCGATTGCGTTTGAGGATTCCCATACGGGCTCGCTCGCCGCCAAACGCGCCAACCTGTGGTGCGTGGCGGCACCCAATGTTTCGACGGCGCACCACGATCTGTCGCACGCCGACGTGCGCGTGTCCTCACTCGCCGATGTCGACCTCGCCACGCTCGTAAAGCAGTTTACCGGTTAAGCGTCACCGCGAACCGACGACCTCGGCGAGCATCTTGAC
>JBDSSU010000427.1:0-9103 GCA_039928635.1 Opitutaceae bacterium
GAACTCGAAGGGACTGCCGAAACGACCGGCGTTATAGACCATCACGACCAGGCCGAGCACCAGGATTGGAACAACGGCGGCAGCCAAGCCTTTTACGGAGGAAACTGCATTGGTTCGCCGATACGCCGCAACGACAGGTACCAGTAATGCGAGCGCGCCAAATAGAATCGGAGGTCGTGCAGCGATCGCGAAACCAAACGCAACGCTCGCAAGAGCCAACCACCTTTCCCACCCGCGCCTCTGGTCGAGCGCCCGTTCAATGAACACCACGGCAAGTATCACTAAGGCGTACCCGCAGCTGATCGCCACCTCGTAAACCGCGGGCCTGAGCAAGAGGGTTGGTATTCCCGAAGCAAAACCCAGCGCGATCACGCCGGCGCCCAAGAGTATGGGACTAGTTCGTTGGAAACTACGGGCGAGCCGATGAAACAGCCAAACGCTGCCGAGAAATCCAATCGTACAGAACAACAAGACCGCGAGTTCCTCGGGAAAAGCTCTCCCCGTTAACAGCAACCACGGCAGGAACAGCACCACCGCTGGGGTGGGCCCGAAGTAGAGGTACAATTTCCCGTCATAAAGACTGAGATCGTGTAATCCGACTGCGCCCGCGGAAGAGGATCGATAAGCGCTGTTCTGGGCCGGGTCGTACGGATCCGCGAGCGTTAGGAGGCCAGACGGCACCGGAATTGGAAGACTGGTCCGCCCCAAGCGAAGGCCCTCTGCCTGAAGATTGTAAGGCTGTCCTTCGGGCGGACCAATATTCGGTTCCCATACGGCCCCGAAAATAATCCACACGTATACCGCGATAACCAGAGCGGAGGGGGAAAACAGAAATGGCCAGCGCGATAGGATTCGAAATGACAACGCGTCAATTGCAGGCGCGCGTGGTGCTGGAGGCATCCCCGGAGTTCGGCGAGCGGTTCACAAAACTCAAGACTGGCGGAGAGGGAGGGATTCGAACCCCCGGTGACCTTTCGGCCACACCTGATTTCGAGTCAGGCGCGTTAGACCACTCTGCCACCTCTCCGGCGCGGAACGCAAAAAGCTAGGCCGCCACTTTGAAAACGGAAGCTGAAAATACTCGGCAGGACGCACGGCTGCTCAGAGATTGTTGTCTTCACCAGCGCGGCCCTTTCCCCCGTTGGCGGGAAGGTGATGAGGAAAAAAAATGTAGTAGTTCATCAGCCACCAACTTCGCGACGACCGGTAAAAAAGGGCTGGGAACAAGACCGATCCCACTCCCGCCAAGACAATCGCAGGTGTCATCCCGATCACCTTGCGGTAGGCGAGCAGCATGACGGGAAGGAGGAAGCAGACGAGCGTGACGCCGTAGTTCAGGGACATGGAACCGAGAAAAAAACCCTCGTCGCCGCCACGCTCGATCGCAAAGCCACAAACCGGACACTCGCGATTGATTTTAAAAAAAGTCCCCTCCTTGAAAAGGGTGCGAGCCCCGCAGTTTGGACAACGATTCGAGAGGCCTCGCGCAACGATCTGGCCACGGGTGACTTTCATGGGACAAAAAAAGCGCTGCGTCGAATGAGCGCAGCGCCGTGGAATCAGCAAATGGATTCAGATCAGGAACCGAGTTGGTAACGAACAAAACGGCGAACTTGGATGTTTTCCCCCGTCTTCGCGACTTGATGCGTGATCATCTCCTTCACGGTTTTCTCCGGCTGCTTAACAAAGGGCTGATCAATCAGGCAGACCGTCGAAAAAAACTTCTCGAGCTTTCCTTCAACGATTTTTTGCACCGCCGCAGGCGGTTTACCCAGCACTTGCGCTGCAGCAATCTCCCGCTCCTTCGCAAGATCGGCCTCCGGGACTTCTTCCCGCGTCACATAATGCGGACTCGCTGCCGCGATCTGCAGGCAAAGATCCTTCACGAAGGCGCGAAATTCGTCGTTCCGCCCAACGAAATCAGTCTCGCAATTGACCTCGATGAGCACGCCGACTTTGCCGCCGACATGGATGTAGCTTTCGATGATTCCTTCCTTGGCCACGCGATCCGCCTTTTTAGCGGCAGAAGCGGCGCCCTTCTTCCGAAGGATCGTCGTCGCCGCTTCGACGTTTCCGTTGGCCTCGGTCAGCGCTTTTTTGCAGTCGAGAAGCCCCGCGCCAGTGACGCCGCGGAGCTCATTAACCATCTGCGCGGTGATTATGATACCTGTAGTAGTCATTTCGAATCAGAATTTATTCAGCTTTAACAACGGCCTTCTTCGCGCGAACTGGTTTTTTCGCGATCACGGCGGGTTCAACCTCGCCCTCAACGGCGGCGGCGCCATCGGCCGGAAGCTCTACTTTCGAAAGATCGATCTGATCAGCAGCCGCAACTTCGGTCCCAGTTTGAGCAGCGCGAACGTCGGCCGCACCACGCTGCGCGCGGCGGGTGTCTCTCTGAGCCAAACCACTCTGGATGGCAGCCGTGACCGCCTCGACGATGATGCGGATCGACTTCACCGCGTCATCATTGCCAGGAATCGCGTGAGAAACGGTTGTAGGATCTGAGTTCGTGTCCACGAGGCCCACACATGGAATCCCCGCACGTGCGGCCTCGGCGACCGCGATCTTGTGGTGGTTTACATCGACGACAAACATCGCGGAAGGCAGCCCGCCCATGTCCGCAATGCCATTGAAATTTTTCTGCATGCGCGTCATCTCGCGCTTGATCGCGGATTCCTCTTTCCGAGGGAGTTTTGCCATCTCCCCACTTGTTTCCATCGCCTGATATTTTTTAAACTTCGCGATGGATTTCTTAACCGTCTCGTAATTCGTCAACGTGCCCCCTAACCAGCGATCCACGCACATCGGCATGTTGCAGGAAGCCGCCGCTTCACGGACGATTTCTTTCGCTTGGCGTTTCGTGCCGACAAAGAGCACGTTTCCGCCATTTGCGACGGTCTCTTCCAAAAAAGAACAAGCCTTGTCGAGCGCTTGGTGGGTCTTGCCCAGATCGATGATGGTGACCCCTTGCCGGTGGTCATAAATAAACGGCTTGGAACGCGGGTTCCAGCGCTTGGTTTGATGGCCGAAGTGAACACCGGCATCGAGCAGGTCTTTTGGCGTAATACTAATACTCATGGAGGAACGGGATCTGATGTAACTGAGACACAGGTCGGCCAGTGGGCCGCCTTGCGATCATGTTGATGGTTTCGGTGAGCTAACGTGGCTCTGCTTTGGGCAGAGCGGACGAAAACACTGAAGGGCCTGAGCACTGGCAAGCGCGAATTACAACTATTGCGGCGTTTGCTACCGGGAACTCCAAACGGAATGAACGAGAGAAAACTTTTTGCCCCGTAAGGCTACTGGATTGCTTTAAGATGCGAATGGAATCCTCCCTCGTTCTCATCGCGTCAATTTTTTGCTATTCCATGTTCATTCTGAAGCAGCTATTGACCTGCCCTGCTCGACGCCTTGCCTGATTGCTTGCCTCCATTCTACTCCAATGATTTTCAAGCGATCACGTTCCTTTGTTAACGGCTTCACGCTGCTGGAAGTGATGTTGGCTGCAACCGTGATGCTCGGTGGGATTGTGGGCATGATGCATGTGATCACTTCGGGTTCAGAAATGCTGGACGCATCCCGAAAGCAAACGATCGCAACGCAGATTATGCACGGTGAAATCGAACGCATTCGAATCACCGATTGGGCGCAAATCGTCGCTCTGGTTCCTCCTTATCCGGCGCAACAGACCCAGCAAGGATACTCAGAAGCGAACGCTGCCCGGATCGTCCAATGGATTCCTGACGACTCTCCGACTTCTCCGAACCGGTTTCGATTCACGAGGACCCTCTCGTACAATCGAAGTGACCTAACTCAGATAGCCGTTTCCTACACGGTAAATTGGACCGGTAACACCGGACATTCCTACACGCGCTCCACGTCGACGTATGTGGGTAAAAATGGACTGTATGTCGCCTACCAACGTTAAAACTCCCAAGGCTGTCACGGCCGGTTTCACGTTGGTGGAGCTCATCGTCAGCGTGAGCCTTTCCGCGATCGTTTTCGCCGGCATTTTGGGGGGATTTACTTTCTTGGGCCGGAATTTGACGCGGCTGGTAAACACCCAGGAACAGGACTCAAAGAGCCGCCGGGCTTTTTACGTTTTCGGCCAGGACATCAACCGGGCAACGAAAATTTACGACGTGTCATCCACATCCTTCACTGTGCTGGTAAGCCCAGCTGCGGACCCGACGCTTCACCCCGACGGGGATGTCGTGCGTTACTCATACGTGAAACCAGAGGAGGAACGCGGAGTTCTCACGAGAACCCTCAACGGCATGGAGACGTCACCTCTGCTCGCGAACCTCACCACCTTCGCATTTAAATATTACAATCAGGCCGGCGGCTTTCTTTCGGTGACCGCAACTCAGGGCAGCAATGTCGACCTGACCAAATCGAGCGCTCCGAGCATCAAGGAAGTAGAGCTATCCTTTTCCTCTGCGGCGGGGAATTCTCCAGGAGGGACCCAAGCCGTCTACTCCGGGTCGTCGCCCCGGTTCTTACTTCGCAATCGGCCGCTCCTAAAATGAAGCGGAACGCACAAAGCATCCCGTCGGAAGCGAAAGGTTCAGCCTTGTTGGCCGCGCTCTGTTTCTGCGCTGTGCTCGGCATCGCTCTCGCGAGCTATATGGGCGTTTGCTATCACACGCTGCAAACCAGCAGCCGTAACAATTTTGCCACCCATAGCTTCGAACTGGCCGAAACAGGAATGGAGGAAGCTCTGGGGGCCCTCAACCGGTATGGGTACGACTCCAGCCAAGATTGGTCGGATTGGACCATCACCAGTACCACCGCGACGAAGACCTTGAGCGGATTCACGCTTGGCAATACCGCGACGGGGACGGTCGCGATCGCCATCGAGAATTATAACGGCCGGCAAAACGGGTTGAATCCAGTTCTGAACGTCACCGGGACGACAACGTTGGGAGACGGGACAAATGTGGTACGCAAACTTCGCGCGACGGCAAAGCTCGCTCCCATGTTTGTAAACGCCGTGGGCTCGACTTTCTCGATTCTCACTTCGGGCGATCCTCCCGTTTCCGGTAGCACCCGCGGAATCCGTTTCAACAATGGGGGCACGGTGGATAGTCTCGATTCAGGCTTGGTCGCCCCATCCGAGGAGGAGCAGCTCGCTGTCTTTTTTTCGGCAATTATTTCGAGTGGCAACGGGATCACTCTGTCCGACACCCAAGTGAGGGGGTACATCGCCGCCGCAACCGAAACTGTCGAGAATCCCGATACCCCAGCGTCCCTTAAGTTGTTCTACACTTCTAACGCGCACGTTGAGGGTCCTCTTACCCCTCCCTCGACTCAGATTGATCAAACGCGGTTGAGCAGCAGTCCTTATCAACCTGCTTTTGAAATCAAACAACCGCCCGGGGCAGTTCTTCCTCAAGCGATCCCCCCAGGAAGCGCGACTTTAGGCAGCAGTGATCCCGACGCGGGCGAAATGGTTTATTCCGCCGCAGATCTCATCGTAACCTCGGAAACCCTCACCGTTGAGGGGAAAGTGGTGATTGTCGTTTCCGGTGATCTGAGCATCACGGGGACGGCCAAAATTGTTGTCGCTGACGGTGCATCGCTCCAGATCGTGCTGCCGGAACCATTTTCACGGACGTTATTCATCGGAGGTGGCGGCATTGAAAACGTCTCCGGCAAAGCTAGGAATGTGGCGGTTTTCTACGCTGGAAAAAACCCCGAAATAAACCCCGAGATTTCCACGACCGCCGCTTTTTGCGGTGTCGTTTACGCCCCTAACTGCAACTTGGACTTCATCGTCTCATCCGATCTTGTTTTTACCGGCTCGATTGTGGCGAAAACGGTCACGTTTTCCGGCACTCCGGTCATTCACTACGATTTGGATTTGAGGAAACCAACGACTAAGTTCTCGTGCCTCGAAACCCCCTTCACGGTCTCATCCTGGCAGGAAGTTCTCCCCTAAGTGGAGCGCTCCGCCACGCCAGATTGACACTTACGTTTTAGAAGCTTCACCTCGGCCAGGTGTCCTTGGCATTCTCCCTTGGCCGATATCCTTTCCATCTTTAACCGAAAAGAGCGCCACGCCGCTCTCGTGAATTTCAGCGGCTCCAGTGTGCAGCTGGCACGTCTGGGCCGCCTCAACGAAAAGCCGCTCGCGGTCGATCAGCTGTGTGAACTCCGACACGAAGATGAAGCCGCCATTCTGCTGTGGTTTAAGGAGAATTTCCCAACACGTAACGGCGCCCATCTCCCGGCCTACTGCGGGTTTCATCCTCCGGAACGGATCATTTCTCGGGAATCGGTAAACCTGCGCCGACTCAGGGAAGCGCCTTATTTGCAGGGTCTCGTCTGTGAGTACGCCAAACTTCCCTCGGCCGCTGATTGGCAGGTCAACTTGCTGCACCCGGCGGATGGATCCCTCCTCACCCCCGAGGGCACCCCGCGTGCCGGATTGCTGGTGGGGATGCCAGACGCAGCAGTGCGCGAAATTCAACCGCAGTTGCTTCGCTGGGGATTGTTTCCCCGGCGCCTGGAACTTGGCACCCTTCCGTTGCTCGGTGGCCTCGCACGTCACCTCGAACTGAATTCGTATCCCAATGCTCTGGTGGTATGCGAAATATCACAGAAGGAAACCCGGGCTTATTTCATCGGGAAGGACGGTGTACATACCCCCGCGCATCTTCCGCACGGTCTCCTTTCGATCGAGGAAATCGCCATGAAAGAGCTCGGTGCTCCAGACTTGGAGGCCGCCCGCCGCTACATGGAAGAATCCACTGAAGCGATGCGAAGCCAGGGCAAGCGCCTGGTCCGCGTTCTGGCGAGGCATCTCCGGCCTGCGGTCGACTACTTCGAAATGCAAACCGGTCAACGCAGCGGTGCGTTGTTTTGCGCACAAATTCCTTCGCGCCTCTCCTGGATCGCTCATTCGCTAAGCGCCGCGGTCGACCTCGAACTTTTCACTCCTGACTACGCGCGCTGGTTGCCGGCCGTCGGTCTCCAGGTTTCCGAATCGGCGGCATTGAGCCCTTCCTGGCTGCAGCCCTTGAGCCTCGTCGCGCAACTCGCACCCGAATCCGATGACACCACGTCGTGATGCCTTGCGAGCCGGTTCCCACTGGCACGTCGACTGCCGGCTCGAGGGGGAGCTCCCGAAAGACGACGTCGTCAGCGGACGGTTCCTCGCCGCGATTTTTTTCGCGTCCGTGACGTTTAGCCTCCTCTTGGTTTTCGCGTGGCTCGGCTACCAAACCCTGAACGTGAGCCGGCAGGCCAACGATTCCAATAAACGCATTTCGGCTAACATGCGCGAGGTGCGCATCATCCAGGGCCTCCAGAAACAATACGTCGCGGAAGCTTCCAAGATCGACCAAGCGTACGGCACGATCCGTCCCCCACTCGTCGTTTCGGAATTCATCGGCATCCTGGGCCGCACCCTACCCCGAGAGATCAATCTCGAAATCCTCGAATGGAATGACACCGAGGTGATCATGCGCGGATTGTTGCGGGAATCGCGCAGGGAATCGGCCCGGATTCTCGAGCAACTCGTTTCAGATTTGAAAAACCATCCGACGATCGCCGCTCAGTTCGATGTGATCCGCCAAGCCGGGTATGACTTCTCGAAGGGAAGCTTTGCGATCAGCTTCCATCTCCAACCGTTGCCGCCGCTGTGATCCGCCCGTTTCAACGACTCTGGCCTCTGGCCCGCCGCTATCCCTTCTCCGGGATCTGCGCGGCTCTGAGTGTGTTCCTGGCCCTTGCGTCCGTCCTGCTGTGGCTTCGGTTACATTCGCTAACCGCTGCTCAACCCACGCGGCAGGCCGAGGGCGACGCTGTTACTGCCACTCTTATCTCAGCCCCTCAGCTTCGCCAGGAACTCGCCTTTGCGCAGCAGACCATCCAACGAATCACCGACAATCTCACCAGCGAGGAAAGCCTGGCGGCTAACACCAACTATTTTCTCGATCTGGCCGAGCGGTGTGAGGTCCGTTTAGATCCACCGCGCTCATTCAATACCGCTCCGCCCGAAACGGGGACGGGTTACAAAAAGATTCCTTTTGGGCTGAGGGTGTCCGGCACATTCCCCCAATTGGCTGCTTTCATTCATGCCGTGGAAACCGGCCCGCGGCTCTCCAACATCAGCTACTTTGTTTTCCGCAAACCCGCCGGCTCCTCCCAAGTGGTCCTGGAACTTAATGTGGATCTCCTCGGAAAAAAATGAAACTGCGCACGATCATCTGCGGAACTCTTCTCACCGTCGCGAGCGCGGCGGCCCAGCCAGTCACCGTCCCCGCGCTGGGTCCGCGGTTCAAACAGACTCGCGAACGTGCAGAAGTGATGTTGGGACGACGCAACGGGTCCTACCCGGCACCGGATGTAAATCTGAGCCTCTTTCAAACCCCCGTCACTGCGACCGTAACCTCAGCCAACACCGAACCCGAACCTGAACCAGTCGGGTCCGACGAAACGCTGCTCGCCGAAGCGTTTGCCACCCTCACCAAAGGCAAAGGCGGGATTCTGGTTACGCCCGACGGGCGTGCGCATCTCACGGTCGGCCCCAAAACTTACCGGCAAGGCGAAAATCTTCCTGTTGTGCTCCGCACCGGGACGATCGATCTGCGCATCGCTCGCATCACCGGGAACAGCGTTACGCTTACGCTCAACGAGAGCGAAGTCGTCTGGCGTTTCTGAACCGAGGAGAAGAACCGGCTAAATGCATTGACAGTCGAAATAACCACCGCAGGTTTCCCCTTCTCATTGCAGGGTGGAGCAGCCTGGTAGCTCGTCAGGCTCATAACCTGAAGGTCGCTGGTTCGAATCCAGCCCCTGCACCCAATTAAAAGCCCTCCCTGTGCTCGGGAGGGCTTTTTGTTGATTGGCTTACGTGATTTTCGAAAGAGCGACTGACCGCGTGCAACATTACGCAACAAGAGGCAACTTTGAGACATCCAAGCCAAAGAAAGGACCAAAGTTTTTTCGAGGCGAAAAGAGCCAGCCCTGCATCTTCGCTGGAACGTCCGAGATCAGCCACGGCGGCTTGGCGCCGTTGGCTGTAGCGACTGGTTGGGCTCCGTCTCGTTCACTTGGAAACATTCCAAACGCGAGACTTTGACAACTCCTTGTC
>JBDSSU010000428.1:0-4891 GCA_039928635.1 Opitutaceae bacterium
GTTCAGGATGAGCGGAAGCGGCGGAGGCCGGATTGCTCGAGCTGGAAAAAACACTCGCCGCCTGCGCGTTTCCCATCGCCGCCACGTCGCCGTAAGAAGCGAAACGACTGATCGCCGCCGGAAACCGAAGCGAAAAATCGAAGCGCTCAATTCCATCGCCCAACGCAGCGTGAACCAGAAGGAGTGAGAGCGAGCCAGCGATCGCTGCAGGGTTTCGCCGAATCCTTTGGGGAAAAGCGGCCCTCACGAATCCAGGTTTTTTGCTCCGAGGACTCGTCGCTTCAATCATGGGACGACCGAAGAACGGGGGGACTTAAGTGTCACGCCAATTTGAGACCCATCGATTAACGTTTTCATTGGAGACAAACTGCTTGTGCGGCGGAGGGCCGCTTGCCACGGTCGCGCACCATGCTCCCGCTCTGCCGCATCACCATCGAATAGCCATGGCGACCGAGCCGGAGAATCTCTCGGACGGAACGGTCTCGGGCATTTTTTTGAGCTACACCCGCACCGATCTGCCCGCGGCGCAAAAGCTGCGCGACAGCCTGGTGGCGGCGGGATTCCAGGTTTTTTTTGATCTTCGCCGGCTGGAGAGCGGCGATGACTTCGATCTTCTCATCCGGTGCCACATCCAAAGCTGCAAGCTCTTCGTCCCGATAATCTCTGCGGCGACGCAAAGCCGACCCGAGGCCTATTTTCGCCTGGAGTGGCATCTGGCCGAGGAACGTGCCCGACAGATGGCAAAAGTCGTCGCGTTTATTCTTCCCGTGGTGATCGACGATACGCCGGAAGCGGGTTCCTTGGTGCCAGATAAGTTCCTGCAGGTTCAGTGGACGAGACTGCCCAACGGCGATGCGACGCCGGAATTTCTGCAGCGGATCGCTCGCCTCCTCACGAACCGCGTCGGCAATTTCCCGACGCCATCGCCTTTTGTCGCGATCGCGGATGAATCCCGGGTGCGTCCGGTCGGCCAAGCCGCGGTCCCCGCTTCTCGGAAGAAGCCACGTTTCCTGGTGGCAGGAATCGTGTTGTCACTGGCGTTCGCTTTATGGGCAGGTGGGCGGTATGCGCTCAGCCGCCCGATACTCCCCGACTTCAAGAGTGAGAAGGTCAGCCCGGTGAGCGAAAAATCGATTGCCGTTCTCCCGTTCGCGAATCTGAGCCCGGACCCTGACAACGCGTTTTTCGCCGACGGCGTCCATGAGGACGTCATCGCCAGCCTCGCGAAGATTCGTGATCTTAAAGTCATCTCGCGAACGTCCGTTCTCGCGTTCCGCGATCCGGCCCAGCGTAACTCCGCAAGATCGCCGCGGAACTTCGGGTGGCGAGCATCCTGGAAGGCAGTGTCCGCCGCGCCGGGAACAAAGTGCGGGTGGTCATGCAGCTCATCGATGTGGCTACCGATCGCACGGTGTGGTCCGATACGTACGATCGCGATTTGAACGACGTCTTCACCGTTCAGGCTGCACTGGCCCAGGAAATCACGGGAGCACTCAAGGCTAATTTAACGGGCGGTGAACGAAACCTGATCGCGCAACGCCCCACTCGAAATCAAGAGGCGTACGAGTTGTACACCCGCGCGCGAACGCTCCAACTGGACGCAGGACTCAGTGGCACTCGGGAGCAGTTTGATGCGATGATTGCACTCTACGAGCAAGCCGTCGCCAAGGATCCGGACTTCGCGCTCGCGTATGTCCAGCTCGCGGTCACCCACGGATTTATTTATTTCCTGGCGGAACTCGACCCATCGGCGGCGCGTTTGGAACGAATGCGCCTGGCGGCGGAGGCGGCGCAACGCATCGCACCTGATCTCCCCGAAACCCGCCTTGCGATGGGAGCCTATTTTTTGCAATCGCTCGACCCCGCGCGTGCATTGGCGGAACTCTCCGTCGCGGAGAAGGGGCTCCCGAATGACGCCCAGGTGCTTTTCGCCATGGGGGCTGCGCTGGCTGAGGTCGGGCGACTCACGGAGGCCCTCACCTACTATGAACGATCGATGGCGGTTAATCCGAGCGATCTGGCTACCGCCCAACTCCATATTCAGGCGCTGCTGATGCTCCGACGGTTTTCTGCCGCCAGCGATATTGCGACGCATTACGTCAAACGGTTCCCCGAGTCCCGGCGCTTCGCGCTGCTTGGAATCAAGGCCCGGTTCGGGCTGAGTGGAAACCGGCTCGCCGCTCTCGTCGCGCTCGAAAGCCTTCCCGCTCCCACCACGGAGAATGAGCGCCTCACCGACGTTTACCTCAGCGCTTCGCGACGCGGAAGCTTCGCGGCAGCTGAGCGCGCTTTGGCCAACCCGAAGTTGACCGGCATTGTCGACGAAGGAGCGATCGTGATTGAACCCGTCTCGCTTCATCTCGCCCTGCTCGCCTTCGCCCAAGGAAGGCTGGACCGTGCCCGCGCTCCCGCGGAGGAAGCAATCGCCGCCTTGCGCCACCAGGCCTGGACTCCGCGACAAGCGCCGTGGGGCGAAATCCGGGTCGCTTGGGGCGAAGCGCTCGCGGGTCGGAGCGAGGATGCTCTCCGCAGGGCGAAAAGCACTTTCTCAGCCTTGAGTCCCAACAGCATGGACGCTCTCTGGATGCGCCACGAGCTGGGACTTGTTTACCTGTTGACGGGGCGGAAGGAAGAGGCGCTGGCGATTCTCCAAGAGATGATGTCCGACCCGGCCTGGCTGAGTCCCAACGAGATTCGCTACGACCCCGTGTGGTCCCAGCTCAGCTCCGATCCTCGGTTTGAAAAGATCCTGCGCTCGGCGAAAACGCTTTGAGGACCGGCCAGCCGAATCGATCCGCCGCTCAGATCTGCGCTGGGCAGAGGGTTTACGAAGAAGCTAGTTGTTCCGGCCCCCCGTTTCATCGACCCACTGGACTTCGAGTGCCGTGGCGGCAGCATCGCGCGAATCTCTGCATCTTTCTCCGACGAGCCGCGTAAAGCCTCGAGGCAGGCGATTTCCCTTTGCTCAGAGTCCCCCTCCCTCAATCCCCAACCCACGAAAAATTATGGAACGCAAGACCGCCCAGGAATTCGATCAGGAGCTGCTCTACCTCTACGACTACTACGCCCACGGTCAGATCGACCGGCGGACGTTTCTGGATCGCGCCGCGAAATACGCCGTCGGCGGCCTCACCGCCGTTGCCCTGCTCGAAATGCTCAGCCCGAACTACCTCCTCGCCGCGCAGGTCCCCAAGGAGGACAACCGGGTAAGGAGCGAGTACTTGAAGTACTCGTCTCCCGAGGGAAATGGCGTCAACGGCGAGATGCGCGGCCTCTTCGCGAAACCCGCCAACGCCACCGGCAAACTTCCGGGGATCATCGTCGTCCACGAAAACCGCGGGCTGAATCCGTATATCGAGGACGTCGCGCGGCGCTGTGCCCTCGCGGGATTCGTGGCCTTCGCTCCCGATGCCCTCTACCCGCTCGGCGGATACCCCGTGACGCGCATGGCCGAACTCACAGCTGGGGGAATTTCACCCGCCGCAGCCGAAGCGCAGGTCAACGCCGAGTTTCTCGCGAAATACGGCTCCGCTGAAGACAAAGCCAAGGGAGTCTCCGCGGCCGCGAGCAAATGGGAAGACCAAGGTGTCGTGATGCAACGCTCACTCAACGGTGGCAAAGTCACCGAGGACTTCGTCGCGGCGACGAAATTTCTCGCCGCCCACTCTAGCTGCAACGGCCAGATCGGCGTCACCGGCTTCTGTTTCGGCGGCGGCATGTCCAACACCCTCGCGTGGCGATTGCCGGACCTCGTGAAGGCCGCCGCGCCCTACTACGGCGCCGTGGGATCCGCGGAGAACGCCCCGAAAATCAAAGGCGCGCTCCTCCTGCACTTCGGCGAGCTGGACACACGCATCAATGCCGGCTGGCCCGCCTACGAGGCGGCGCTGAAGGCAGCGAACGTCGAACACCAGGGATTCATTTATCCCGGCGTGAACCACGGGTTTCACAACGACACCACGCCACGCTACGACAAAGCGGCCGCGGACCTTTCGTGGACGCGCACGATCGAGTTCTTCAAAAAGAAACTCGCCTGAGCGGCGCAGGCACGTCACTTCCCCGGCAGTCGATCCGCCTGCCGGGGCGGATTAACCGGTACCCCGGTGCTCCGCGTGCCCAAACGACCCACCTGCTGATCGTCCGTTTGACGCGATGACGCGCCCCACTCATTGGCAGATTTCCGCACTCATTTTCCTAACCCTATGAACTGTTCACGCTCGTTTCATTCCCCCCGTCGCCACCGTTCGTTCGCTCTCGTTCGCGGTGCGCTCCTGGTCGCGCTCCTTGGCACCAGCATCGCCAGCACTTCCGCCGCGCCCACTGACGACGTTTACAAACTCGGCCCCGACTCGGCGCCGCAGCCGGGAGTTCCCCAGGGGAAAGTCACCGAATGGGAGAAGCTCCCGAGCCAGGCGTATCCCGGCACCTTGCACGATTTCTGTGTTTACGTGCCGGCCCAATACGATCCCGCGAAACCGGCATCGCTGATGATCTTTCAAGACGGGCAGGCGTGGTTGAATCCCGAAGGCGATTATCGGGCGGCCTACGTCCTGGATAACCTCATCTTCCGCCAGGAAATTCCGGTCATGATCGCAGTGTTCATCAATCCCGGGCGCACTCCCGAGCAGCCGGTCGCGAGTTTGCGGGCCTGGGGTGATGGCGTCTCGAACCGAGGCCAGGAGTACAACGCGCTCGATGATAAATACGCCAAGGTGATCGTGGACGAACTGATGCCCGTCCTGAACCAACGTTATAAAATTTCCCCCAACCCGGACGATCGCGGGCTGGGCGGCGCCAGCTCCGGAGCGATCGCGGCGTTCACGGTCGCCTGGCACCGCCCCGATCAATTCCGCAAGATCGTCAGCACGATCGGCAGCTTCACGAACATCCG
>JBDSSU010000429.1:0-4994 GCA_039928635.1 Opitutaceae bacterium
TGTTTGCGCTGCTTGACGAACGTCTCGGTCATCGCGCTCACGTCCTTGATGCCGCCGTTGAGCCAGAGCGCGGTGTCAATGCAGTGTGCGAGCAGATCGCCGGTCACGCCGGAGCCAGCGACTTTGACGTCGAGACGCCAGAGACCCGTGCCGCCTTGCGGGAGTTCGGGGTTGATCGTCCAATCCTGCAGGAAGTTGGCGCGGTAGTGGTAAACGCGCCCGAGTTTTCCCGAGTCAATGATGTTCTTGGCCAACACGACGGCGGGGCAACGCCGGTAGTTGTACCAGACCATGTTGGGGACCTTCGCCTTCGCGATGGCCTTCACCATTTTCTCGGCCTCCTTGGCGTTTAGGCCGAGGGGTTTTTCACAGAGGATCATCTTGCCGGCTTTGGCGGCGGCGATGGCTTGCTCGGCGTGGAGATTGTTCGGAGTGGCGATATCGATCACGTCGATGTCGTCGCGCGCGATGAGTTTTTTCCAATCGGTCTCGATCGATTTGTAACCCCACTTCTCAGCGAATTCTTTCGTTTTCGCTTCGTCGCGACCGCACACCGCCTGCGGGATGACTTCGTAGCTGGAAGGAAAGAAATGATTAACTTGGTGGAAGGCGTTGCTGTGCGCGCGGCCCATGAAGCTGTAGCCGATGAGTCCGACGCGAAGAGGTTTTTTGGACATGGGGATTTTTCAGAATTCAGAGAGCGGAGACTTGAACAGAAGGTAACGAAGGGAACGAAGAGCGCCGAGTCGGTCTCATGCCGTTCGTCGTAGGCGAGCGAGCTTGCTCGCGCGCTGGGGAGGCGCCCGCAAGCGGGCGGCCTACGTCAAACGGTTTGGTTTCTTAAATTGAGAGTCGCATGCGAGTTCAGCTGCATGAGTCCGGCTGAGTCTTCAGTCCCTTTGTTTCCTTCGTTACCTTCTGTTCAATCGGTTTTGGTTTGAAGGGGCTTTGGGCTTTCAGCCGACCCACCCGTGGAGCGCCCTGACTTCGATCATCGCGGCGAGGACGTCGTTCCAAGTCTGTTGTTTCATCATGACTTCATTGGGAAACATGCAGCCGTCCCAACAGATGTGTTTCATCTTTTTCGTGACTTTGCCTTTGCCGTCGCGGAGCCAGTAACCGGAGTCGCGGGCGATGTTTAGTTTGCCCTTCGGATCGGTGGCGAGGCAGTGGCGGCCGGTTTTCTCGTGCGAGCCGGAGCCGTAGGTGCTGCCGTCGTTTTGGGCGACATGGAAATCGATCGTCCAGGGGCGAAGCGCGTTCGTGAGCTTCGTCATAGCCTTGTGAAACTCGACGGGCTCGTAGTGATAGTTCTTCGGGACGAGGCGATGCTCCTCGGCGTTTTCGCCGAGCGTGTAGAGGTGCGTGTGCGACATGTCCGCTTGGAAGCCGACGACCTTCGGCATGTCGACCGTCTCAAGCAGATTCACCATGTGCTTCCACGAATGCATGCCGCCCCAGCAAATCTCGCCCTCGGCGGCGAGGCGTTCGCCTTCGCCCTTCGCGATCTTGCCGGCCTCGCGGAAGGTTTGCGCGATGAGTTTGGTCATCGCCTTCGGATTTGCGTCCCAGGCTTTCACGCTCGTGGCGCTGTCGATGCGGACGACGCCGTAGGGACGCACGCCGAGTTCGCGGAGTTTGGCGGCGATGTGGACGGCTTTGCGAACGTGGGTGACCCAGGCGGCGCGGGCTTTTTCGTCGCCGCCGGCGGAGGCGTCGAACCACACGGGCGCGACGACGGAGCCGACCACGAAGCCGCGCTTGGTGATTTTATCGGCGAGGCGCTTGATGTCGTCATCGGAGCTATCGATGTCCGTGTGAGGATTGTAGAGGAAGAGATCGACGCCCTCGAACTTCACGCCGCCGACCTCCGCCTTGGCGGTGAGGTCGAGCATGGTGTCGAGGGAGATGAACGGTTCCGCGCCGGGGCTGCCCTTGCCGACGAGCCCGGGCCACATGGCGTTATGAAGTTTGGGGAAGTTATTCATGGGGGAGGGAAGGGGAATTTAATAAAAGACGGAGAAAGACTTAGCCACAGAGGGCACGGAGCTCGGACACAGAGTTCACGGAGTCGGAGTTTTGGTTTTCTCGGTGTGCTCTGTGTCCGAGCTCCGTGTCCTCTGTGGCAAAACAGACCCGTTCGAAGGCAACGGAAGGTAAACCACGGATCGACCCGGATAAATACGGATGAGGGACGAGGCAGCGCAGCCCTGTTTGAATCCGTGTCGATTCGTGTTCATCCGTGGTTAAAAATCAGAATTTGTTTTTCTTGTATGCGCCCATGACGGGAGCGTCGGGATGGACTTCGGGGCCGAAGTAGCGGAGCACCACGAGCGGTTCGACTTCGCTGGTGTTTTCGAAGGTCACGCCCGCCTTCGCCGCATCTTCCGTGCAGAATACTTCGTCCTCCGTCAGCTCGTGGAAACGGATGAGCTTCGGGCAATCGAGCGCGAGATTGTTCATCCGGCCTTTGCCTTGGACCGTGATCAGACCATAAGCGCCGCCGTCCTTGATCGTGCATTTCGCGCCGGGTTCGACGGT
This sequence comes from Opitutaceae bacterium, assembly GCA_039928635.1. GTDB lineage: Bacteria > Verrucomicrobiota > Verrucomicrobiia > Opitutales > Opitutaceae > DATAKE01. The sequence continues at coordinate 2,542 of JBDSSU010000429.1, forward strand.
GAGCTCCTTCGCGGTGAAGAGCTGTTCGCCGGCGACCTTGCCGTAAACGATCCAGCGATCGAGGTAGCCTTCGCTGCGGGTGTCGGCGACGGGCACGGGCTCGAGGTAATGGTTGTCCTTGAAGTTGGCGTCGGTGTTTTCGTCCCAGTCGAGCTGGTCGACGATGAAGTCGAGGTCGCGATGCTTCGATTTCGGCATGTCTTTCACGAGTAGCGCCCACGGAACCTCGCGGCCTTCGACGAGCGACTGGTACATGCCGAACACATCGGAGCCCCACTGCGGTTCATACGTGCAAAGCGAGCCAGGGGCGTGGAGGACGCATGGAGGAATCAGCCAGCCGGTGCCGGGTTTGAGCCGATAGGCGCGCGAGAGATCGAGGATGCCGTTGTCGCCCTTGTTCCAGTTTTCGAGGCAGCGGCGGACCTGCGCCTTCGTGGTGCCCGGCTCAAGGCCCATGAAGGTGTACGGGAAGTTGTTGCCGACGTTGTTGTGCTGCGGCGGGAAATAGTAGGACTCGGGCTTTCCCTCCTGACCGACGAGCTTCGCCTGCTTCGCGGACTGGTGCATGTGATGCGGGATCGGGCCCATGTTATCGAAGAACTTCGAGTAGACGGGCCACTTCTTGTATTTCTTCCAGATGGAAGAGCCGATGAGCGTCGCGCCGCACTCGGCGACGGCCTGCTGCAAAGTGAAACGTTTCCCGCCGATCACGACATAGCTGAGGCCTTCGTCGGGCGTACGGTTGTCGTTGGCAGCCGGCGTGGTCGAGGCGAACCAGCGCTCATCGATGCCGCCGCGGTTGAGGCCGAACGCGTAGAGATCGTCGGGGTGAAGTTTGAGCCGCTTGCCGGGCTGCAGGAAAGAGCGCGGCACCCAGCAAGGCGCGAGGCGGAGGAGGCCGCCGTTATCGGCAAGCGCACCCTCGACGAGGCTGCGGACATTGGAGCGGACGGTTTTCAATTCGAGCACAGAGGTCGGCATGGAGGGAAAAAAGGAGCGAAGGGGAAACGGAGCGGCCGAGGGGGAAGCGGCGGGGAAGGGGGAACGTGACCTTAGCGAAAGCGGGGCCGAACGGCTAGAAAGCCGGCGGCGAACTCTGGTGGAAATGCGGCAGGACGGCGGCTAGGTCGAGGGTAAGCTTCAATAGTCCCAATGCTCATGTCGCACCGGCAAACGGTTGAGTGCGCTCCGGTGCGCCGGCCACCTCGGTAGGAAGCGGTCCATCAACGCCACGAACCGCATATTATGCGTCGGCTCCAGCAGGTGGACCATTTCATGCACCACCAGATATTCGAGGCATTCGCGCGGTTTTTTGGCGAGGTCGGTGTTTAACCGGATCGTCCGTCTGCCGGGGCTGCAACTGCCCCATTTCGTTTTCATCCGCCGCACGAAAAAACGCACCACCTTCACTCCGAGCCGCGGTTCCCATTTCGCGATCAAAGCCGGCAACGCCTGCTTGAGTTGCTCGCGATACCACGCGTCCACGATCTCCTGTTTCCGGGCGTCACTCGTGCCGGGCCGCAGTCGGAGGACCATTTTGCTTGGCTGCAATTCCACGCCGGTCCCTTCGTTACTGACGACGACCTGAAGCAGATAACGTTTTCCCCAGACGTAGTGGCTCTCGCGGTTGAGGTATTCCCGCGGCGTTTCGCGCTCCTGCTCTCGGAGTTTTTTCTGCTGCTGCTTGATCCAGCCGAGCCGCGAAATCGCGAACACCCGGATCGTATCGAGCTTCATCCGCAGCGGTGCCGCGATGCGCACCCGGCCCGTGGGGGGATAGACGCTGAGATGCACGTTCTTGATGTCCTTCTGTACGACTTCCGCCGTGAAGTCGCCCAACTGGATCGTCATCGCACTCACCTCAGTATTCCGGCTGCTGTTTGACGATCGGGAAAATGCGCTCCACCTCGTCCACGTTTTGCAGGACGTCGTAGAGCGCGCGCTTGACGACCTGCTCGCGCGCCTGGACGCCGCGCCAGCCGTCCGGCCGCGCCAGCTTTACGGTGGCATCGATCTTCTGGGCCAGCGTCAGCACGAAATCTGCGCCGCGCTGTTCGCCGTCGGGTGGATCCTCCGCCGCGATGCCGGCTATGTCCCGGGCCGCCGACTTCTTCAGATTATTGTAGAGGGCGCGCAGTCCGGGACTTTTCCGCAGCGGCTCCGGCGTGTCGTCCGCGTGACCGGCTTCCACCTTGCGTGCGAGTTCGGCGATGCGCCGCAGGTATTCCTCATACTCGATGGCCTTGGCTCGGCGCAGCGCGATGATTTCGTCGAGCAGTTCGGACATTTTCTCGTAATACGCCGGATCGCTCAGGTGCTCCTTGATGATCTTGCTGCGGACATTGTTTTCGATCGTTTCCGCGATCGCACCTTGGTGGCTCTTCAATCCGCCGAGCCGGCTGGCAATCGCATCGCCGATCCCGCTTTTCACGATGAGTTCCAGCAGCCCCAGA
>JBDSSU010000430.1:0-10347 GCA_039928635.1 Opitutaceae bacterium
TTGGGTCCGATACCCCGGACCACTGTGAACGTCAAGGTGCATCAGTTTCTGCGAATGCCCCGGGCTTGCCCCGGGAATCTTTACGTTTGGTTTCTCAACGCCTGATCCGGCTCAGGGGGCGGCGAATATTGCGTTCCGGGAGGGCGCCTCCCAGCGTCGCGCGCTGATGTCGGACTCTCCGCTGCTCTCCATCATTATCGTCGCGTACAAATCGCGTGACGAAATTGGAGCCTGCCTCGCATCGATTCCGCGCGTGATGGGGAACGGTCAGGTTGAGGTGATGGTCGTCGACAATTCCTCCGGAGACGGGACGGACGAAATTGTCCGGGGAAAATTTCCTTACGTTTGCTACCTGGCGCCGAAGGAAAATCTCGGGTTCGGCCGCGCGAACAACCTCGGTTATTCGCGAGCACTCGGGGAACACATCCTGTTCCTCAACCCTGACACCGTCGTCAACGCTCCTGCGCTGGCGCATTGCCTCGCTCGTCTGCGGTCGGATGACCGCATCGGCCTGATCTCGCCGAAACTGGTTCTCGCCGATGGGTCGATGGACCTCGCGTGTCGTCGCGGCATTCCGACGCTCTGGGATGGATTTTGTCGCGCCGCGGGCTTGGCCGCCGCTTTTCCCCGGACGGGCTTTTTCGCTGGCTACAATCTCACGCATCTCGCGGCCGACGGTACTTACGAGGTCGGCGCGATCAACGGCGCCTTTATGCTCGCGCCTCGGGCCGCCCTCGCGGCGGTGGCTCCCGATGGCAAAGTTTTCGACGACGCCTTTTTCATGTACGGTGACGATCTCGATCTCTGCATCCGCATGGCCCGTGCTGGCTGGAAAATCGTGTTCGATGGCAGCGTGTGCATCACCCATCTCAAAGGAGTGAGCGTCGCGAAAGATTTTGAAGGGATGTCGTCCGCGATTTTCGATGCGAATCGCGAGGTTTACCTGAAGCACTTCAATCCGGCGAACTCGGTCCTCGTGCGCTGGAAGTATCATGTCGCTTTTGGAGCGTGGAAACTTTTCGCGCTGGCACGGGGTCGGTTGCAAGGGCATCGCCGCGTGCGTCCGGTATGAAGCCCCCGCGCGTCCTCGGCGCCGAAACGGCGTCGTCGCGTGCCGGCGGGCGGGCGGCAGCCGCGGTCTTTGTTTTCGTGCTCGGCATGCAGCTCTGGCTCGTGGCGGTCGCGGGGACCGACATCCCTTTTCACGATCAATGGGGGATCGAGGGCAGCTGGTTATTTCCGAAATGGAACGAGGGAAGTTTGCACGCCGCGGATCTGCTGATGCCCTTCAACGAGCATCGGATCCTGTGGACGCATCTGCTGAATCTCATGCTCTTCACGGTGAACGGGCAGTGGGATCCCTCGGTGGAACTCGTCGCGATCGCGGTGCTCCGGGCCGGATGTGCGGCGGGGCTTGTATTGCTCATCAACCGACGCCTGTCGGGGCGGGCGCACGCGTGGGTTGTGTTCGCCGTTGCGTTCGCATTTCTTCCCCATCTTGCGTGGCACAGCGTTCTTTGGGGTTTCGAAACACAAGTGTACTTTGTCCTCGGTTTTTCTCTGCTCACACTGGCCTGGCTCGGAGCGGCGGAGCGTGCTCGCTGGCAAACCGGCGCAGGCCTTGCGGCTGGCGCAGCGGCGCTCGTCGCCATGGGTCCGGGCGCCATCGTGCCGCTCCCGTTGTTGGGGCTCGCAGCGTTGCAGGCGTTTGAGTCGCGGAGGTTTGATCGCGCGGTCTGGCGGCTCGTTTGGCCGGCCATCATTCTTTTAGCGGCGGGTCTCGCTCTGCGGGTGACGGTGCCGGAACACGCGGCCTTCCACGCGGAGGACCTTCGAGAGTTCTTCACCGCCGCCGGTCGTCTGCTCGCGTGGCCGCATGTCGGGCAACCCTTCGCGGCCATTCCCCTGAACCTGCCGTTGCTCGCATTGGTGTGGAGCCGCCTCGCAGGCCGTCGTCGCGCGTCCGCGGGCGAAAATTTCACTCTGCTGGTGGGTGGTTGGAGCGCGGCGATCGCGCTGGCCACCGCCTGGACCCGGGGAGGAAGCGAGGAGCTGATCGCGGGAGTGCCATCACGTTATGTGGATTTCATCGTGCTGCTTCCGCTGGCGAACCTGGGAGCCGTCGTTCTGCTGGCGAATGAGGCTTCAGTTCAATGGCGCAGTCGCGCGCGCCTGCTTTCGGCCACGTGGGGGATATTTCTGCTCGTGGGATGGGCCGGTCTTTCGAGCGAGATCCTGCGTCACATCGTTTTGCCGCGCGCGGCGGACCGGGAGGCGCCGGTTCGTCTCACGCGTGCGTTTCAACAAAGCGGCGATGCCGCGGTGTTCGCGGGACAGCCCCGATTGCTCGTGCCGCATCCGAGCCCCGAAGCGGTGCGCGCGGTGCTGAACGACCCGCGCATGCGCGGCATGCTACCACCCTCGTTGCAACCAGAACGTCCGATGGGGCCGCTGTCTCGTGCGACGCGGTGGTTGCTGCGTCAGTAAGCGCTGTCGTTTCGCCAGCGAATGAACGTCAGCAGGACGATCTGGACATCCAGCCAGAAGCTCCAGTTCTCGATGTAGTAAATATCATGCTGCACTCGCGCGGTGAGATCGCTTTCGCCGCGCAGTCCGTGCACCTGGGCCCAGCCGGTCATGCCTGGTTTCGCGACGTGGCGCGGCAGGTAATGGGGGATCGTCTCGGCCAGTTGATCCACATGGTAAGGGCGTTCCGGGCGCGGTCCCACCAAGCTCATCTCGCCGCGCAACACGTTCCAAAATTGCGGCAGCTCATCGAGATTCCACCGTCGAAGAAATGCGCCGATCCGCAATAACCGCGCATCGCCCGGTGCGGTGCTCTGTCGGGCGGCGTCGCTGGCGTCGGCGCCGGGTTGCATGCTCCGGAGTTTGTAGAGCGTGAATGGCCGGTGGCCGGCGCCGATGCGCGTTTGCCGGAACAGCACCGGGCCACGCGGCGACTCCGCTTTGATCAACGCGGCGAACACCGCCATCAGTGGAATCGAAAGCAGGAGCCCGACGACGGCGCTCACCACGTCCACGGCGCGTTTTATGCCGCGATTGAAAAGGCGGTTGATCGTCAGCCCTTCGACGCCGAGCACCGGCACGTGCCCGATCGTCTGCAGCCGGAGACCGCTCAAAAAAATATCGAAGGCGCCCGGCACAATTTTCCATTCGATATAGGTGCGTTCGCAAGTTTCGACGATGGCGCGCAGTTCAGCCCGCGGCAGATCGAAGCGGGTGATGATGAGCACGTCCGCTTTCTCGCGCTTCAGGATCGATTCGAGTTCCCGCACCTCGCCGAGCGGGTCGAGGCAGTTCACCGAGGCCAGCAACGACGTCTCCTTCGGCCAATCGTCCCGGGCCTCCTGGCTCGCCGTGAAGGGGGGAGTCGTATCGGCCGCGAGCCGGATGTAGCCGGCGAGTGAAAACGGGTGGGCGGGGTCACGCGCGATCTCGGTCGCGAGCGCGCGGGCATCGGCGTTCCAACCGAGCAGGATCGCGCGGCGACGCAGCTGGGCGAGCAACGGGCTGCCCGCCACCGCAGCGTAGGCGAGGGAACGCCAGACGAAGAGCAACACCACGGTGCAGACAAACGCTTCGATCACGAACAGCCGGGAAATCGGCGGATCGAACTTCAGCACGAGTGAGAGACCGAGGTAGGAGACCAGCCAGAACGCCGAACCTTTCAGGATGGCGTTGAGACTCTGATACCGCCGGAGGAGCAGGCGGGTGTCGTAGAGCCCAAATTGGGCGAAGGAGCCGATCAGCAGCGCGACGCCGACGAGCAACAGATTGAGATAATTCCCAAACCGCGCGTCGGCGACATCGATGCCGAGACGATCGAGCGGCGACGCGTAACGAATCCACCAGCCGAGTGCCAGACCCGCAAAGGTCACCAGCACATCGCCGCCGAGCAGCACGAGGGGCACGAAGGTATCGCGGGTGGAGTTGGCGGCGGCGCGAGGCACAGTTTATTTTTGACGCGAGTCGCTTTCCATCAGCAAAGCCGGGAGCAGCGGTGAGGCGAGCCAGCCTTTCGGAGGAAACAGAAACCGGTATTCACCGGTCGCGAGGGGATTCTCCTGCACGTCGAACAAGTCGGTGGGCGCCGGCAGATCGAGATTGCGCATCAACACCGGATACCCGGTCCGCTCGCGACGATAGGCGGCGATTGAAGCATCACCGAAGGGGGGCGGGGCTGGCTTCTTCTCAAAATAGGCGAGGCGAGGGGGAGTATTCGCGGTCGTGACCGTGGCGCCCGTTGCCAGCCAGATGGCGAGCTCGCGGATATAGCGAGCTTCGCTGCGCAGGGAGTTCTTCTCCGGCAACGCCTCGATCAGGACTGATTCAAATTGAAGAAGGCGCGCGAGCGAGTTGGTGCGCGTCTCCCTCACGCCAGGGCTTTTCCACCAGGGTGAGACGAGGAAGGCGGGATCATTCAGGCACTCGAGGGCGAAGGCGCGCTCGGCGTCGCTCCGCCGGCCTTGGTTCAAGCGCGCGAGCCCAAGGCCGAAGTAAACGCCGCCTTTGTCGGGCACCAATTGCGCCGCGGTGAGGAAGTGCGTTTCAGCCGCGATCGGGTCACTCACGACGAGCAGCCAGCCCAGATTGAAGTGCGCGATTTCCTGATCGGGGTTGAGTTTGAGCGACTGTCGCAGCAATGCGGCGGCTTCGTTGTTGTTGGCGGCATCGGCCGCCAGGCTGAGCGCGCGGGTATTAAGGAACGGCACCGGATCGCGCCGCCCGAAAATCCCGAGCACGGTGAATCCGAGCAACATCATGAAGCCGAGCAAACGACGGAGCGCCGCGTAATCCTCGCGCCATCGGACGGAGAAAGCGCGTCCGCCCAAGGTGAACAAAGCATAGACTTTCGGTTCGGAGGCGAATGCAGGCGAGGGCGACGCCACGAGCGCAAGAGCCGCCGCGATCGCGCCGCTGAAAACAGGCACATCGAGCTGCCAGTCGGTCAGGGAAAAAACGAAGTAGCCGCTCAACGCGAGCAACGCCGCGCCAGCACCTTCCACCATACGCGAGGCGCGCAAGGCGAGGATCAGCAGCGCGATCCCGGCGAGGGCGTTGACTCCGCCCAGTTCCGCCCAGACTTGGATCGGGAGGCTGTGCAGCTGTAGCACGGTTTCCGCCCCGCCGGCGAGCAGGGCGCGATAGCGCGGATAAACGAGTGGCGTCGTGCCCGGTCCCCAGCCGAGGAGCGGTCGATCCGTTCCCATGGACCAACCCGCGTGCAACATCGCGCTGCGTTGCACGTCGCTGATCTTGAGTTCGTCGCCTGCCAGGGCGGCGCGCGTCCGCGGGTTCCAGTAAACGAAGGCGGCGAGTACGAGGGTTCCTCCGAGGAAAACGATGGGTAATCTGATGCGCAGCGTGCGCGCGATCGTCCGCACGTGCAGCAGGGCAAGCGCCGCCAATCCCAGAAATCCCCCGCGGCTCCCGCTGGTCAGGAGCATCGTGACGGCGAGCAGTCCGCCGAACGTCCACGCGATGCGTCGTCCTCCCTGTGCCCGGATGGCCAGGGTCACGAAGGTAGGAATCATCAGCAGCGCAAGACCCGCGGTGTAGTTGGAATGGCCAAGGGGAAACGGAGTCCGGGTCGCCAGGATATTACCGCTGCCAAATTCGGGTAGGTGCCCCAGCCAAAGGCCGACACTGACGCCGGCGATGATCCCGAAAAAACCTCCGGCACCGATGAGGAGTTGGTGGCGCCGGCGGGGAATGTCCGCCGGATCCGCATGCATCCAGTCGAACACCACGAAGAACGTCGCGACGCCCGCCAGCAAAGGAGCGCTCCAGAGCACGGATGGGCCCCGGTGTGGGCTGGCCAGCGCCGATGCGACCACTCCCGCGAAAGCGAACAGCAGGGCGATGCACCATCCGATCGACGGAAGGGCGAGTGGCCGCCGGCGGTTGAACGAGCGCAGCAGGAGCTGCAGAGCGGGCGCGGCCAGGGCGATCGCATACCCCACCGACCATGGCCAGGCGTGCATGCGCGTTGCGCCCGGAGTGGCGATCGTCACGACCAGCAGGGCGGCGAGACCAAGGCTCGCAATCATTTGCCCCATCCGCCCCGCGATGCCGCTTCCCGGTCGGTCCGTTCCTCCGAATGCGGAAGAAGAGGCGGGGTGGGCAGGTTGCGGCATTGGCGCGATCAGAGCGTCGCGAATGGAGCCGGGCAAGCTTCCGCCGGTGAAGGGCGACAGGTGTTCTTGACGGTGTTCCGCGCGCGCCCGCAATCTTGCCGGATGTCTTCGTTCGAGGCGCCTGCTCCCAAGAAAAAACTGCCCATCCTTAAACTCGTGATCGTGGCAGTCGTGCTCGCGGCGGGGGCGCTCCTCCTGTTGCGAGGGGTGGATATGCGCGCGGTGTTCCAGACGGCCATGGACGAGATTCGCGCCCGGGGTCCGTGGGTGTTTTTTGCGGCGATGGCCGTCCTTCCGGCGTTGGGATTCCCGGTGCTGGCTTTTGGGCTGACGGCGGGGCCCGCGTTTTCGGAACGCATGGGAATGCCGGCGGTGGTCGGGTGCGTGCTCATCGCGGTCACGGTGAATTTTCTGTTCACCTACGCCCTTGCCCGGCGGGCCCTTGAACCGATCCTCTCGAAGCTCCTGGTTCGTTTCGGTTATCGTTTGCCGCAGGTGGAAGCGGACGACTCCACCGGCCTCGTGATGATTCTTCGCCTGACGCCGGGGATTCCGTTCTTTGTGCAGAATTACCTGTGCGGCATCGCCGGAGTGAGGTTCGGAAAATACCTCCTGTTTTCCTGCCTGATTTCATGGCCGATGAACGTGGCCGCGGTGGTCTTCAGCGACGCCGTGGTTCAGGGCAAAGGCCGGACCGTCATCAGCGCCGGAATGCTGCTGGTTGCGATCGTGGCGGCCACCCACCTCGCCCGGAAGCGCTACGCCAAGAAGCCAAAGCCCGCGGCATGATGACCGGCGAAGCCACGCTCTTCGGCGCGGACAGTGACCAGGTTCAATCGGTCACTGAGTTCACGCGCGCGGTCAAAGTGTTGCTCGAGCGCGGGGTGCGGCCGGGTTGGATTCGCGGCGAGATCTCCAATCTGCGGGCGCAGTCGAGCGGGCATGTTTATTTTTCGCTGAAAGACGCCGGCGCCCAGTTGAGCGCGGTGCTGTTCCGCGGGGATGCACTGCGCCAGACCGTGGAGTTGCGCGACGGGCTGCAGGTGGTCGTCTACGGGGAGATCAGCGTCTACGAGGCGCGAGGCCAGTATCAGCTCATCGTGCGCGTGGTGATTGAGGACGGCGTCGGCCGGCTGCAGCGCGAATTCGAGGAACTGAAACGCCGGCTGTCGGAAGAAGGGCTGTTCGATCGCGAGAAGAAGCGACCCATTCCGGCGATGCCGCAGACGGTCGGATTTATTACGTCGCCGACGGGCGCGGCCGTGCAGGATTTTTTGCGGATCCTGCTGCGACGCGGCTGGCGCGGCCGCATCATCGTTCTACCCGCGAAGGTCCAGGGGCCCGGTGCCGCGGCGGAGCTGATCGAGGTCCTGCGGCTCGCTCAGAAACTGGAAATTTTCGATCTGCTCGTGATCGGTCGCGGAGGCGGAAGCATCGAGGATTTGTGGACCTTCAACGAAGAACCGCTGGTGCGCGCGATTGCCGCCTGCACCTTGCCGGTGATCTCCGCGGTGGGTCACGAGATTGATTTCACGTTGTGCGACTTCGCGGCGGATGCGCGCGCCGAGACGCCGAGCGCCGCGGCGGAGTTGATCTCCAGTCATTTCGTCCGCTGTGCGCAGCGGACGGAGCAGATCGCCGATACCATGACGACTCGGGTGGAGGACGCGATCGCCCGCGCCGCGGAGCGGGTTGATCATGCGCGTTCGCGACTGCGGTTGCTGACGCCGTCGGCCCAGGTCGAGCAGGGCTATCTGCGGCTGGACGATTTTTCGAACCGACTGGCCTCTGCGCTGCGCGTTTCGCTGCAGGAACGACGGCAGCGCTTGACCGATGCTCGCGGCGGGCTGGCGCGACATTCGCCGGCTTTGCGCGTTGAGCGTGAATCGCACCGATTGCTTTCGCTCTGGAAGCGCCTGCAGGCGGCGAGTCCGCGTTCGGTGTTGAACCGGGGATTTGCGATTGTCCGCGATGAGCAAGGCCGGCCGATTGCGCGCCGCGTGGAAATTCAACCGGGGCAAAAAGTGAGCGCCGAGTTTTCGGATGGCAGGGTGGGCGCACGCGTTGAGGAATGAAAATCATCCGGCCGGCGTTGGAATAAACGCCGACGCTGAGTACTCTCATCCGCACGATGAAGCTTCGCTATCCCGCCCTGTTCCTGGCGGCGGCCGCCGCCGTGCTCGCCGTCAATTTATCCATGAAAACAAATTCTCCTGCCAAAGATGCCTTGGAGTGTGAGCCCGGCGAAAAAACTGCCTGTGGCCTGCCTTCGAACGTCGTCATCGATCTGAGCAAGACCGCCGTGCAGCGCACCGACGCCGAATGGCAGAAGCTGCTCACGCCGATGCAATATCGCGTGGCGAGAAAGCAGGGGACCGAGCCGCCTTTTCAGAATGAGTACTGGGATCATCACGAAGACGGCGTCTATTTTTCGGTGGGCAGTGACACGCCGCTGTTCGACAGCGTGGACAAGTTTGAAAGCGGCACGGGTTGGCCGAGCTTCACGAGGCCGATCGAGAAAGCGTTCGTCGGCGAGACGGTCGACACGACTTTCGGCATGCGCCGCGTTGAGGTGCACAGCAATGTCGACGGTGCGCATCTCGGCCACGTGTTCCCGGACGGCCCGCGCGCCAAAGGCGGTCTGCGCTATTGCATCAACAGCGCGTCGCTCCGCTTCATGCCTCGTCAGGAATATACGGCTTGGGTGGCAAAAAAAGGGAGTTAAAGGGCGTCAGCTTGTTCGACACCAAGGCAGCCCGGCTGGTGTAGACCGTTGAAAACGAAGGTCTCGGGCGCAGGCATGCACCGTTTCGCTGGATGGCCGGGGTTTCATGCAGGGGCCAAATTTCCCCTAAATTCTCCGCATGGAGAGACGTTGATGGAAGCTTCCTCATGAAGCTCGAAAGGAAGATCCTGTTCCTCGCCCTCTTCCCTTTGCTGGGGGGAATGGTGCCCGGAGGCATTATGATTTGGAGAGCCCAGCGGGGGCTAAATGAAGTGCGCAACCTCAACAAGCTGGCGTCGCTGGTTTGGAAGATCAGCGACTTGGATGCCTGCCTCGGGCTGGAGCAGAGCAATTGGTATTTTTTCAAACCGGGCTGGGTGGCGACCGAAGAGGTGATGAAAGCCGAACGGGAAAAGCAGGACGAGTGGCGGAAGAACACGGATGCCGCGATCGCGGCCTACCAACAGCTTCGCCGCGTTCTTCCCCCGGCTTCGCTTTCCGTCCCGGTCCTCTCCGCGTTGAATCAGATTCAGCAACGAATCGAGGAACTCCCGGGAATGCGCCGGCTGTTTTTTGCGCAGGGGGATCTTCCGGCCCGCGAACGGTTGAAGGAGTCCTACCGTGGTTTCCGCCGCGACGTGAACAAGGTTTTGCCACTCCTCGTCGACGTGACGACCAGCGATGTCATCACGCGAAAACTGATCATCCTGCCGAAGCTGATGGCGATGCGGGAATCGACGATGGAGGCGGGAGGGCTGATTTTTTATTATCATCAACTGAGGGTTTCCCAGGAACGTGCATTGCGGGCGGACGAGGCGCTGAAGATGAGTCACTCCGCGGATCTCGCGGAGCTCTATTGGGCCGATATCGTCGCTCTCAGTCAGGGGAAGATGCGCGAGCGGCTGGGGAGCATGCACGAATCGCCGGAGTGGACCCGCGTCGTTGAGCTGCTTCGCGGTCATTCGGTCGCCGCGCTCGCTGGCACGGAACCTCCCATTGCCGGCGAAGAGGAGTGGTCGCCGAGCTGGGCTTTTCTCACGGACACCGTGCTCGGGGAAATCAATGCGGGCCGCGAGGATTTTATCGAGACCTGTGCCACGTTGGAGGCGAAGTTGCGGGCGCGCTGCCTTTGGTCCGGTGGCGGCCTGCTGGGGGGGATGCTCCTGGTGTTCTGGGTGGCGCGTCGGATGGGTCGCAGCATCAGCCAGCCCATTCAAGCGACCACCGAGCGACTTTTCGAAGACGCAAAAGCGACGACGGCCGAAGCCGTTGCCGTGCGGAATTCCTGTTCCACGGTGGCGCAAGGCTCTTCCCGCCAGGCGATCGCGGTGCAACAAACCAGTTCGACGCTCGAAGAAATTTCCAACACGACGCGCAGCAACGCCGACAACGCGCAAAGGGCGCTCCATTCCGCGAACGAGACCCGATCAGCGGCCGAACAAGGGGCGGCCCAGATGCTCGAGC
>JBDSSU010000431.1:0-3058 GCA_039928635.1 Opitutaceae bacterium
GCTTGGGCGCCGCACCCTCCTCCTCAACGCGCGCCAAATCGACGGCGTTCAAGGCATGAGTGAGCGCTTTGTGCTCACCCTCGAGGATATCACCGTCCGGCAAAGTGCGCAGGAAGAGTTACACGAGGCGAATCAGCGGATGACCAATATTCTCGAGAGCATCACGGATGGTTTTCATACGCTCGACCGGCAATGGCGGTACACGTATATGAATTCCCAAGCGGAAGAGCTGCTGCGGCCGCTGGGGAAAACGCGAGAGGGTCTCCTGGGGAAAATCATCTGGGAGGAATTCCCGGAGATCGTCGGTTCGGTGGTGGAGGACAACTACCGCCGCGCAATGAACACCCGGGTGAAAGTGGAGTTCGAGCTGTTCTATCCGCCCCTGAACACGTGGCTCGAAATCCGCGCCTATCCTTCGAAGGACGGACTATCCATTTATTTTCAGGACATCGGCGTCCGCAAGGCAGCGGCCGAGAAGCTGAAGGCGAGCGAGCGGCTCTATCGCGCCATCGGTGAGTCCATCGACTACGGCGTTTGGACGTGCGATGCCGACGGGCGCAACACGTACGCCAGCGAGAGTTTCCTGAAACTCGTGGGCCTCACCCAGGAGGAGTGCTCGAATTTCGGGTGGGGCGAGGTGCTGCATCCGGATGACCTCAAGCGTACGCTGGCGGCGTGGCAGGAATGCGTGCGCACGCGTGGGACGTGGGACATCGAGCATCGCTTCCGCGGCGTCGATGGCCAGTGGCACCCGGTGCTCGCCCGCGGCGTTCCCGTCTTGAACGAGGGCGGTGAGATCGCGGGTTGGGCGGGAATCAATCTCGACATCGCCCGGCTGAAGCAGGCGGAACAGGCGCTGCGGGAAAGCGACGAGCGCTTCCGCGTGGCGGCGCGGGCCGTGAGCAGCCTCATTTGGACGAACAGCGCCGACGGAAGGATGGAGGGCGAGCAACCCGGGTGGGGCGAGTTCACCGGGCAATCCCCAGAGGAGTATCAAGGCTATGGCTGGGCCAAAGCGGTTCACCCGGACGATGCCCAAGCGTCACTCGACGCCTGGAATCTCGCCGTGGGGGAGAAGCGGATGTTCGAATTCGAACATCGGGTGCGCCGTCGCGACGGGGAGTGGCGGAGCTTTTCGATCCGTGCGCTTCCGATCCTGCACAGCGGCGGCGAGATCAAGGAGTGGGTGGGGGTGCATACCGACATCACCGAACAGAGGCGGAACGAGGCCGCGTTACGCGAAGGCGAGGAACGCTTCCGCACGCTCGCCGACAACGTCGCTCAGCTTGCGTGGATGGCCGACGCGGCCGGCGCAATTTTTTGGTATAACAAACGCTGGTTCGACTATACGGGCACGACGTTGGACGACATGGCGGGTTGGGGCTGGGAAAAGGTGCATGACCCGGAGCACGTCGCCCGCGTCGTCGAGAAATGGCAGCGCCATCTCGCCAGCGGCGAGAGCTGGGAGGACAGTTTTCCCCTGCGCGGCGTCGACGGGCAATATCGGTGGTTCCTTTCGCGTGCGGTGGCGGTCCGCGACGAGAGTGGAAAAGTGTGGCGCTGGCTCGGCACCAACACCGATATCACCGAGCAGCGCCGCGCCGCCGATGAGGTGATCAAGGCCAAGGAACGCAGCGACGCCGCCGCGCGGGCCAAGGACGATTTCCTCGCGGCACTCAGCCATGAATTGCGCACCCCGCTCAGTCCCGTGCTCCTCTCCGTGGCGGCGCTCCGCGAAGACGAACGGCTTCCGGCGGACATGCGCGAGCAGCTCGGCATGATGGAGCGCAACATCGCGCTCGAGGCGCGGCTCATCGACGATCTCCTCGATCTGACCGCGATTACCCGTGGCAAGCTCCCGCTCCAGATCCAGCCGAGCGACGCCCATTCACTGATCGGCCTCGCGACCGAAATCGTGCGGACGGACGCCACCACGAAGGAGGTCGCGATCGAGCGGGATTTTGCCGCCAGCCACAGCGGGTTGATGGTCGACCCGGCGCGTTTCCAGCAAGTCATCTGGAATTTGTTGCGCAACGCGGTGAAGTTCACGCCGACCCGTGGGCGCATCACGGTTTCCACCCGTGAGTACAAAGAAGCGGATGGAGTGCGCTGGCTGCGCATCGAGGTGGCCGACTCCGGGATCGGCATCGATCCGGCAGACTTGGATCGCATCTTCGCGCCCTTCGAACAAGGGCCTCTCGGCGGCTCCCATCGCTTCGGCGGCTTGGGCCTGGGTCTGGCCATCGCGCGCGCCGTGGTGGAAATGCATGGCGGACGGATCACGGCCCAAAGCCCGGGAGTCGGTCGCGGCGCGACGTTCGTCGTGGAATTCCCCGGCGCGATGCATCTCGGGCCTGGCATCAGCGAAAGCCAGGCGCCTTTCTACGGCGGTTCCTCCTTCGGGTTGGAAGTGCTGCCGAAAGCGGAGACAAAAATCGTCCCCCTGCGTCTGCTGCTCGTGGAGGATCACGAGAGCACGCTCAAGGCCCTCGCGCTGCTGCTGCGCCGGGATGGGCACGAAATCACCACGGCCATGAACGTCGCGGAGGCACGGGCGGCTGCCGGCGGAGGCAAATTCGATCTCGTGATTTCCGATCTGGGCCTGCCCGACGGGACCGGGATCGAGTTGATGGAGAAATTGCGCGCCGACCATGGCCTGCGCGGAATCGCTTTGACCGGTTATGGCATGGAGCAAGACCAGGCGCGTTCCCGGGCGGCGGGCTTCGTCGCGCATCTCGTCAAGCCCGTGCACATCGCGCAACTCCGGCGGACGCTGGCTGACCTCCCGCCGGCCACGCCTGCTTAACGAGAGCGTCTTCAACCCGATTGTCATCCTGAGCGAAGCGAAGGATCCAGCCGGAGCTGCGTACCGCATGGCGCGATGCGCGGGTCCCATTGGATTCTTCACTGCGTTCAGAATGACAGCAGGGGATTGAGACGTTGCGAGAGGTGTGCGGACCTCCGGGTGGATCCCCGCCGCGCTGCTGATGAAAGTCTGTTTTTGTAGGGCGGGGTCTCCCGACCCCGCCGCGGTTTCGCACGCCACCGGCGGGGTCGG
>JBDSSU010000432.1:0-4816 GCA_039928635.1 Opitutaceae bacterium
CAAAGGGCTTGGGCTAAAAGGCGGAGCCACCCTTGGCGCGCTGATAGCCGCTTTCATCGCTTTCACCGCCGTCAGCGTCATCCGCGTCGCGCGTCTCTGGAGAAATCGGACGAACAACTTTCTCGGATGGTACGGTGAGAGGATCGTAGCCGACAAACTCCGGCCGCTACAGTTTTCCGGTTATCGGATTTTCCACGACCTCCCGTGCGAGAGTGGAACAAAGGGGTTCAACATCGATCACGTCGTGGTCGGACCGACGGGCATCGCAATCATAGAAGTGAAGGCGCGTCGAAAGTTTGATGGCCCACATGGCCACGAAATAACGTTCGACGGCTCGAAAGTAATTGGTCCGTGGGGCGCATTTCGAAAGCCCGTCGACCAAACGCTCAATCAAGCCGAATGGTTGGAAAAATGGATTTTCGACAAGGTCGGTTTCCGAGTTTTAGTCAGACCGGTGCTTACATTTCCGGGCTGGCACATTAGCGAGTCGCCCGGTCCGATACGGGTAGTCCCGACAGATTTCTTATGTGACGCGATCAAAGGGAGAGGCGAAGTTGTCCTTGGTTCGACACAGATCGAACAAATCTCCCGCTGGCTCGATGAGCGCTGCCGCGATGTCGCGGACTGATAGGTGAGAATAAAAACGCACTGACCATCCATGAACGCTCCTGCTCCCAATCTTACTTTGGCGATATTTCTAGATTTAGAGAATATCGCACGGGGCGCCAGCGACGCACATTTTCCTCCTTTCGACATTCGGAAGGTCCTTGAGAGACTGCTGCTGAAAGGAAACGTCGTGGTTAAAAAGGCCTACTGCGATTTCGATCGCTTCAAGGACCTTAAGCTCAACTTGCATGAGGCGGCCTTCGAACTCATCGAAATTCCTCACGCTCGTCAGGCTGGAAAGAACTCCGCAGACATCCGGATGGTGGTCGATGCACTCGACCTGTGCTACACCAATGAGCACGTCGATGCTTTCGCGATCATCAGCGGCGACTCCGATTTTTCGCCGCTCGTCAGTAAGCTACGCGAGAATGCTAAGGTCGTGATCGGCCTTGGGGTGAAGAATTCAACCTCCGACTTGTTCATCTCCAACTGCGACGAATTCATTTATTACGACGATCTCGTCCGCGCCGTCCCACAAAAAATAACCAGTCGGGACGCGCCAGCTTCGAAGCCGAGGCCGGCGGAAGAGAGCAAGGGACCTGACCCGGCCAAGGCAATGAGGCTGCTTGTGACGACGGTAAGCGCGCTGATCGAGGAACGCGGCGCCGACGAACCGATTTGGGCATCGATGACGAAGCAGGCTATAAAACGACAAAGCCCGGGTTTCAATGAACGTGCTTATGGCTTTAGTTCTTTCACGGATCTACTCCGCGAAGCGGAAAAACGCGGCTTCGTTCGGCTCGAAGAAAAATCTGGGAACTGGCAGGTTCGGCTCGTGGAATGATGGGATCATGCGGACCGGGCCGGCTTCCAGGGCCGCCGAGGAAAAGGAACTGGCCCGTTAAGGCGGATGAGTTCCCCGCCGACCGGTGTCTGGATTTTGCAGGGCACTGCGCGATTTCCGTGGCCCTACCCGCGTGCGATCCAGGTTTTTTCGTGAGCGCTTCGGAGCGTTTTATACCTAAAACGCAGGCCGAATTCCGGTGTAGTGCCTGGTGCATTGACGCATGATCGGATGCCGCGTTCAGCCTCACGAACTCGGGAGGGTATTGCGTCTTTAAGAAAAAACACGGGAAGCATACGACGACCGGCTCGGCTCGTCGGAGCCTAGGACCTGACGACGGGCGCACCAGCCCCGGCACTTCTCGCCTACCGAATATTCGGGAGACGCGGTCGGTTGAGACCGGCGGCGCGAATGACCGTGATCGTGGGCATGATCACCGCGGGAATAATTCGGAATGGGGCAAACTACCTTTCGCATCATCTGCGGAAGAACGACTATTGGTCGGAGGGCGAGAAGCAGGTGCAGGGCGAGTGGATCGGCGAAGGAGCACTGGCACTCGCGTTGGCGGGAGTAGTGACCGACGAACCGTTCGAGGCGCTGCGATGCAATCGCAATCCAAGAACCGGCGAGGCACTGACGAAATTAGGCGCGAAGAAGGAAGTGGCGTTTGTCGATATTCAACTGTCGGCGCCGAAGGACGTGAGTGTGCTTGCGATGGTGGGCGGGGACGAGCGAGTGCGCGCTGCATTCAACGAATCCGTGAAGGTCGTGCTCGTGGAAATGGAAAAATTCTCAGCGGTGCGCGAACGCCGCGGCGAAGCAAAGATGACGGAAGCGTTTCGACTCACCGGAAATTTTGCCGGCGCCTTGTTCATCCACGATGCGAGTCGCGATCTCGATCCGCAGCTGCACGCGCACGCAGTCCTGGCGAATGCGACTTGGGACGCGACTCGGACGGGTTGGTACGCGCTCCAACCGGCCGAGATGCTCCGGGCCTCGCCGTATCTGCGGCAGGTGCTCTATCGCGAATTGGCGGGACGACTCCGCTCCCTCGGGTACGAGCCGTACGAAATGAACACGCACGGGTTTTCAATCCGAGGCGTCGAACATTTGCGGGAGCGTTTCTCGAAGCGCACAAATCAAGTGAAGAAGCTTGCCGAGGCGTTCGCAGCGGAGAAAGGCCGCAAGGCGACGAAGCGAGAAGTCGAGGTCCTCGTGCGCGAGTCCCGCGAGGACAAGCTCACGGAGGTGGGCACGGTCGAGGTCTACCGTCGGCAGCGCGCTGAGTTGAGTTCGGACGAAGCGCGCGGGTTGGACGATCTCGTGCGCGCCGCGCGTGCCGAACCTTTGCGGGAGCAATGGTCGCACGGCCAGGCGCGCGTCGTGCTAGAGGCGGCGCTGCGGCACGTCTACGAGCGATCCAGCGTAGCGCGCGAAGGAGTCGTGTTAAGCGCCGCTCTCGAACTCCATCCCGACTTTTATCGCTGGCGCGAATTGCGCCAGGCGCTGGATGGTCATCCTGACGTCATCCGCGACAACGGCGAAATGACGCTGCGTTCGATCTATCGCGAGGAACTCGTCACGACGCAGCGCGTTCAAGACGGCCGGAACTGCTACTTCCCACTCGGCGATTCCGCGACGTTGCCGGCGACACTCACGCCCGGTCAGCGCAATGCGGCGGAAGCGATCCTGAAGAGCGTCGATTTCGTGAGCGTGCTGGTGGGCGACGCCGGGACGGGGAAAACCACGGTGCTCACCGCGATCGAAGCCGCGCACGTCGCCATAGGCGGCGGACGTTTCATCGCGCTCGCGCCAACCACACGGGCACGTGACGCGCTCATCGAAAGCGGTTTTGATCGCGCTGACACGGTGCAGCGCTTCCTCGCGAGTGATGCGGTGCAGGCCGAAGTCGGTCGGCGCGTGGTGCTCGTGGACGAAGCTGGTTTGTTGTCGACGCAACAACTGGAGCACCTCACGCGCATCACGCGCGAAGTTCACGCCCGCTTGATCTTGGTCGGCGACACGAAGCAGCACTACAGCGTCGAACGCGGGGACGCGCTGCGCAACGTGATCAAACATTCGCTCACACCGGTCGTGCGGCTCGCGGAGGTGCTGCGTCAGCGGGACGAAGGAGATCGGCGGTTCAGCCGGCTGCTCGCGAGGGGTGACGTGACGGAGGCGTTTGAGTACGCGGACCGCCGCGGTCTGATCCGCGAGTTGGGCGACGATGAAGCCTTGTTCGCTCGGGCCGCCGAGCACTACGCCGGCAACCGATCGAAGGGCATCGGAACCATCGTCGTGATTCCGTTTTGGGAGGAAATTGGCCGGTTCAACGCGGCGGCGCGCCCCGCACTTCGCCGGGCGGGGCTTCTCGGCGAAACGGAAGTCGTCCGAGAAGCTGTGCGCCCGCTGAACTGGACAGTTGAAGAAAAAGTTCACTGGCACCGCTATGAGGTCGGAGATCGACTGCTTTTCGGGCGCGACACGCGATTCTTCAAACGCGGCACGGCTGCCGAAGTCATCGCCGTTGAGAGCAAGGGAGTCTGGGTCCGCGCACCCAACGGTCGCGAAGCGAAGATCACCCGGCGGCAACGCGGTGCGTTTGAGGTTGGGCGGGCTCAACCGTTGTCTGTCGCAGTCGGTGATCGGCTGCTGATGCGCGGTCGGCATGACGCCGCGGGTTTCGCGAATGGGGATTTCGTGGACGTCGCAAAAGTCGATCCGGTCGAAAACAAAATCGTGTTTACCGATGGACGTGAACTGCCGCCGGACTTTTCCGCGTGGACCTATGGTCATGCCGTAACGTCGTATCGATCGCAGGGCACCACCTCGGAAGAGTCACTCCTGATCCTCGGAGAAGTGGCGACACGGGCATTGGGTCGCCGCGAGTTTTACGTCGGGAATACGCGCTATCGTGGGGCGCACGCGATCTACGTTTCGCGCAAGGAGGCCATCCTAGATCGGCTAGCACAGCCGGATGCTGGTCGTGAGCTAGCCAGTGAATTCATGGAGCGGCAGCAGATTTCCGAGCAGCAACTGAACGAAATGCGGCAAATACGTCATCGAGAAGCCCAACGTCGCGCGGCTTGGCAGTTTGCCGCAGAGATGCAGCGGCGGCGTGAAAGCCAAGGAGTAAGACAATCGCTATGAGCAGCACCTAAAGATCGGAGACGCGGCGCCGCTGAGCGCCGCGCGCGGAGGCTGACCGCCCATACCATAGGACGCTCCGGACGGGCAGGGCTGAAAGAATTCGAGCGGCAGCGAGCGTCGTTCCCCTCCTCATCGAACGAATAGGTCCAGTTATTTGAGGTGCTCGCTGAAAAACGCGGTGAGCTTTTCAAACGGGATAAGTTCCACCCGGTCGTA
>JBDSSU010000433.1:0-5167 GCA_039928635.1 Opitutaceae bacterium
ATGTTATTGGACCGGAGCTGGGCGAACATCTCCTCGGAATTACGAAAGACGCCGCGTTCAAACGGATCGATGAAGAAGGGGAGGGAATCCGTGTAGCAGCCGACCACGAAGTAACCGGGCATGCCCACCGGTTTGAGTTCCACGCCGAGGCGTTCCGCGACCAGCAGGTAAACCACGCTGAGCGAAAGCGGAATGCCCACGCGGCGCGCGAGCACCTGATCCAGGAAATTGTTTCGGGGGTCCTGAAAATTTTCCACATTGCCGTGGAATCCCCATTCATGGAACAGCACGCGGTTCATCACGCGGCATTTCTCGCGAACGCTGGCTGGCTCCACGATCAGCTCGCGGCAGCGGGCCGCGATCGTGTCCAGGGTGGTGCAGCAGGCGCCGACATCGAGCTGGGGTGTAATGGTGCGAGCCAGGAGCAAAGCGCCCGTTTCGAGCTCGTAGTTGAGCGAACGGATGAAACCACGAAACTCGGCGACCGGGTCGGCGAACTTCAGTTCCTCGAGAAACCCGGCGGCATGGCGGGCGAGGATGCGGTGCGAACCGCGCGCCACCTCCTGCAGGAAAGGCATCACCGAGGGACCGAGCTGGCTGAAATGAGCCAACAGCGCCCGACGAACGGTGGTGCTGGGGTCATCGAGCAAACTCAGCAGCGCTTCTTTCTGCGAGGCACTGAGGTGAATTTCCACAGTGAGAAAGCAGAAAGGTTTTTATCGCGGTGCAACCCGGAAACCGAATGAGACGCAGGATTTCAGCCAAACAACGAGTTCAGCAGCGCAATGAAAAAGAAAAGATTGCAGATCATCACCACGAGTTTGACGACGGCGGTGGTGAGGAGGGCGTTCTGCAGATTCTTGTTAAAGCAAAAATGGCGGACGGTGAAAATCATCACGACGCCCGGCACGCTGGTCTGCACACCGCTCATCGAGGTGAATCCACCGGTGGAGGGGCCGAGGACGATGAGCAGGCCGTAGAGGACGACGTCAATCGCTGCGATCGCCAGCGTGCCCGTCCACAGCGCATCCATTTCCCAGTATTTGAAGGCGATCGAAAGCGCGAGAATCGTGAAGCCGAAATGAAGCAGCACGATGACAGCGGTTTCGAGCCATCCCGCAGCCGGTTTTTCCGGCACGGGAGGAAGAGTGCCCCACGCCGTATTCATTTTCGCCACTTCGTCGCCAAGGGCGTTCGCGGCGATAGCGGGGTTGACTTCCGTTCCGGCCGACAAGGCTGAGAGCTGCGCGTCCAAGGGCTCGGCCTCCTCCACCTTGGGTCCTTCGATGACTGCGGGCGTCGGTTTTGGGAGAGCGCCGACTGGCGCGGGGGCTGGAACGTAGCCTTTGATGTCGACGACGGCATCGTTCACCAACTCGAATCTCGCGCCCTTGTACTGCAAAATTTCGCGGCCACCCAGCCGTGCCGTTGAGGTCGGTTTGCCGAGTTCGGCGATGATCTCGGCTCGCTGGGAGCCGTTCACAATGTCGGCATGCGAGAAAGCCACGAAAACGGCGGCCCATAGCGCGACAATCGCCAAGTTTCGGAGGCGTCCCATGAATTTGCAGAATTGCCAGCGCCCGGCTGCCGGCAATGTGGAAAAACTCTTATGCCGTGAAGGGCGGCAGTTTAGATCACCCTGGCTTCCCTCGTTCCGAACAGCGCGGTGCCCACCCTGACGAGCGTGCTGCCCTCGGCGATCGCGATGGCGAGATCGCTGCTCATGCCCATCGACAACTCGGCGAGGGGCGTGCCGAACTGGGTGGCAAGGCGGTCGCGGATCGCCCGCAGATTGGCAAAGGTGAAGCGGGCGAGCTGGGCATTCTCCGCGGCATTCGTGCCGAGTGGGGCAATCGTCATGAGTCCTTCGACCCGGAGATTTTTCGACGCCAGTGCGACCTCGAGCAGGCGAGCGGCGGCATCCGGTTCGATCCCAAACTTGGCGGGATCGTTCCCCGCATTGATCTGGAGCAAAATGGGGAGCGTTTTTCCCAGTTCGCCCGCGGCCCGATCGAGTTGGGCGAGGAGTTTCTCGCTATCCACGCTTTGGACGCGGTCGAAATATTGCGCCGCCAATTTCGCTTTGTTGGATTGCAGATGACCGATCAGCTCCCAACGGAGCGGCGTCGTCACCAGGGGGCGCTTGGTCGCAGCTTCCTGCACCCGGTTTTCACCCACCCCCATGAGGCCGTAGCGGTACACGTACTCGGCTGCGGTGGGGGGATGAGTTTTGGTGACGGCCAGCAAGGTGACTGACGACGGCTCGCGTCCCGCCAGCTTCGCCGCGGTCCCGATTTCCGCGCGCACCCGCTCCGCTCGCTGGGAGAATTCTTCGTATGAGATCATGAGCACGTGCGGTGTTTAGAAAAACTACTTAGGGGTTTACGCAAAAGACGCCCCGCCTAATCTGGCGGCCGAAACGTGCGCTAATCATGCAAATTGAAAACTTCAAAATCTTCGCCGATCTCGTGGAGACAAAAAGCTTCTCCAAATCGGCGAAGCTGAACGGCATCACGCAATCCGCCGTAAGCCAGCAAGCGCGCGCGATGGAGCGTCATTTCAAAACGCTCTTGATCGATCGAAGCCAGAAACAATTTCAGCTCACCCGGGAAGGTCATGGAGTTTATGAAGCGGCAAAGGAGATGCTGCACACGTACGAGAAGCTGCTCTCCGACCTGCAGGAGATGAAAAAGGTGATCAGCGGGACCATCCGAATTTCGACGATCTATTCCATCGGGCTGCACGAGCTTCCGGCGTACATTAAGAAATTTCTCCACGACTTCCCCTCGGTGAATGTTCGTGTGGAGTACCGGCGCTCGAACCTCGTTTACGAAGATATCCTGCACAACTCCGTCGATTTCGGGCTCGTCGCCTTTCCGGTGAAGCAGCGGCAGATCGAAGTGCTCCCGTTCCGGAACGATCATCTCGTGCTGATCGCCCATCCCCAGCATCCGATCGCCAAGCGCGCCGATGTGGAGATCAAGGAACTCGGCGGGCAGAAGTTCATCGGTTTCGACCCGGATATTCCGACGCGAAAAGCGGTCGATCAGATTTTCCGGGATAACAAGCTCGAGATCGAGCCGGTGATGGAATTCGACAACATCGAAACCGTGAAGCGTGCCGTGGAAATCGACCACGGGATCGCCATTGTGCCGCAGGCAACGGTCACGCAGGAGGCCAAGCAAGGCACGCTGGCGGTGCTGCACTTCAAAGGGAAAGAATTTACCCGTCCGCTCGCGATTCTTCACCGAAAGGGCCGGGTTCTCACGCCAGCGATGAAGAAGTTCATCGAAATCCTCGGGCTCGATCTGCCGGAAGCGCGAAACACCTGATCGCTTGTCACCTTTTCCGTGAAAAGAGGTCGGAGGGAATAAAGATTCAGCACCGCGGCTCCTTCGATTGCGTCCTACTCCATTCTCATGACTTACCTTCGCTCCGGCGGTTTCCTTCTCGCGGTGTTTTTTTTGGCAGCCTGTGCAAAAAAAGAGCCCGCCATCGCAAAGGTGCCCTTTGCTCCCATCGCTGCGCCGGCCTGGCAGCTCAAAGACGTCGCAGGCAAAATCGTCAGCTCAGAACAGTTTAAAGATAAAGTGGTCGTCGTGGATTTTTGGGCGACCTGGTGCGTCCCGTGCCGTGAAGAGATTCCCGGCTACATCGAGCTTCAAAAGAAGTACGCGAAGGATGGGGTCGTCTTCATCGGCATTTCGATGGATCAGCAAGGGCCGGAGGTGGTGAAAGAGTTTCTCCAGAAAACCAGCGTGAACTACCAGATTGTGATGAGTGAGGAGTCGACGGGTGCAGCGTTTGGGGGAGTCGAGGTTTTGCCCACCACGTTCATCATCGATCGCACGGGAACGATTCGCGATCGCAAGGAGGGTGCCGAACCGACTGCCGACTTTGAGCGGCGCTTACTTGCGGTTTTGAAGTAGCCACCGCTCAGGGCGAATCGTCGCGTTGCGGGTGGCGGCTGGCGTCTGGCGTCTGGCGTGGGAAAAAACAGAAGGGGCCGGCGATAACCCCTTAACGCCGGCCCCACTTTTTCTATTTCACGGCCTCGACGGCCGTTCACGCTACCCAAAAACCCTGCTTGGGCAGGATGGCTAAATTAAGCAGCCGGCATGCCAGCAGCCCGACGCGGCTTAATCTTTTGCAAACTGAGCAATCGCAGCCAGCTGGTCGGCGACGACGCGATCGTTTCGACAGCGGGAAACCTTGTACTGGCCGTCCCATGTCCCCTGCCGGTGCATCCACGTTTCGAACAATCCAGGCATCACCAGCCTGACGACCGGCGCTTCCAATCCATGGGCTGTCCGGCGCAGGTCATAGCTTGGATTGGTCCGGCGGAGTTCAAGATCGAGTTCGACCGCCATTTGGGGTCCGGTCGGCGTGATGACAGTTCCAGGGCGTAGCTCCACCCACCATTCATGTCGTCCGCGGCCCGATCCGAGATAGGGATTGGCGGAGAGTGGAGCGACGTGGAAGTTGACGATCGTCCAGCTGTTGCGCTGGCAGAGGGTGACCAAGGCATCCGCGACGTCTTTCTCGATGACCCGTTCGCCGAACGCCGTCATTTGCTGGGCGGCGCGTCCCATCCACTGCACACGCGGGGGTTCCGTGGAAACGAATCGGACCACGTCTCCAAGCGAGTAGCGACAGAGCCCGCCGGGAGTGGTGATGAGCAGGGCGTAGTCGACGCCGACTCGCACGTCTTCGAGCGGGATGGCTTTGTTGCCCACGTTGGCGGGACGCGCTTCATCGAACTCGTCAATGGGCACGAATTCATAGAACACGCCTGCCGCCGCCATCAGCCTGAGTCCACCGCGAGCTTCAATGTCTTGGGCAGCGATGAATGCTTCCGATGCGGGGTAGACCTCGTGGAAATTGACGTTGGGCCCGAGCAATCGCCGCAGTTCTTCCGCGAATGGCGCGAGCGGGGCACCGCCATGAACGACGCAGTCAAGATTGGGCCAGATTTGCTGCAGGTGCGAACTGACGTCCGTGGTGCCCGAAGTATTTCGAAGGATATCAGCGAAACACACCAACCAGCTGGGAATTCCCGCCAGCAACGTGATGTTCAGCGGTTTCGTCCGGACGATCACGGCATTGATCTTCGATTTCCAATCGGTCGATTCGGAGACGGAAGCGCCGGGTTCGTAGAAATGTTTTT
>JBDSSU010000434.1:0-5669 GCA_039928635.1 Opitutaceae bacterium
GCGCTGGCGGCGAAACTCCTGCTGCCCCGCCAGGCGCTGCATTGCGCCGAAATTGATCTGCGGACGGCAGGGATCGAACACGTTTTTAGCGCGCCACTCCCGCAGGATTTGCGGGAATTCTGCGGGCGCAACGGCCTGTCAGTGCGGGAGTCGACGTCGGGTATCTAGCCGGGTCACCGCGAGCGAAATCGCGCACTCGTTGCGCCGACGTTGGTAATCTTGGCCGTCACGTCCGCATCTTCGGCGATTGGAACCAATGCCACCGGAGAACCCGGGATCACCAGTTGGCCGGCCCGGACGATTTGGCCGCGCTGAGCGAGCTTCGTTGCGAGCCAGCGCAGGGAGGAGAGAGGTCCTCCCATGATTTCGCGGGCCAGGCCGCTGACGACCTCCATCCCGTTTTTCTCAACCGAAAATCGCTCCGTTTGAAAATCCAACATGCGCGGAGAAATCCACTCGGTCCCGACCACGAGACCGGCAAACAGGCCATTGGAGGCGATGAGTTCTTGAGCAGTCGGCTTCCCGAGCCAGAATTTAAAATGGTGTAGTTCGAGCCCAACCGACACCGCTTCGATGCACTCTATTAATGACGGGTCATCGAGTTTTGTCGGATCGAGGTCTCGGCCGATGCGGATGACCAGTTCAGGTTCAACGGCGAGACTGACAAAGTTCCGCCAGTCGAGAGGAGACCGTTTTTCCGGATGGATGTGCGGAGCGGTCATGCGTCCGTAGTAAGGCTCGGTGAGCCCGAGCTGCTGACGGATGGACTGGCTGGTGCAGCCGACCTTGTAGCCGACGATTTTTTCGCCTCGCTTGAAGCGATAGTCCAACGCGACGTCCTGGGCGATGTAAGCCTCGTCGACGCTCAGTCGGGCCAGTGGCTGCAGCGCTTCCGGATCAATCGTGCGCGAGTAGAAGAGTTCGCCGAACCTGTTACCCAGCGCGCCGATTTCCTCCCGCACGGTCATGCGTGCGAGGGAATGCGACTCGTTGGGAAACACGAGCTGCGAAAACAGCCTCGGCGGGCGGGCGGGCCCGCGAGATGGCCCTATTTGGTCTGCTCCAGCGGGAGATCGTGGAGTTTGATTTCCGGGTTCTTCTCCACGAAGTAGCGCATCGTCCAGTCGTTCGGGAAAAGTCCGACCGGCTGGTCGAGTTTGTCGGTGCCGAAGGCGACGCCACTCGCGACAATCAGGCGCGTCACGTCGGGTAATTTCGCAGCGGGATCTGCCGGGGCGAGCCATTTCATGATCGTCCACGGCGAAGGATCGAGTCGAGACGCCGCACCGTACTCGCTCTCAAGGCGGAATTGCACGACTTCGAATTGCAGCGGACCGACCGCCGCGAGCAGCGTCGCGGTGGTCATGCCGGCTCGAAGCGTAATGGACTGCATCACTCCTTCCTGGAGAAGCTGTTCGAGACCAGCGCGGAATTTTTTCGCGTCCGCCGAGCTTGGATTGTTGATAAACGTGAAAACTTCCGGTGGGAAGCGCGGGATCTCATCGTAGACGATGGCTTTGTCCTCGGTGAGCGTGTCGCCGATGCCGAATTCGCTGTGGCCAATGAGTCCGATGACATCGCCCGGCCACGCGACGTCGACGGTCTCGCGTTCCTGGCCGAAGAGCTTGTGCGAAGACGAGAGCCGCATGGTTTTACCGGTGCGCGGGTGAAACACCGTCATGTCGCGCGTAAACTTCCCCGAGCAAACGCGGACGAACGCGATGCGGTCGCGGTGTTTCGGGTCCATGTTCGCCTGAATTTTGAAAACGAAGGCGGAGAATTTCTCGTACGTGACGGGGACGACGGTTTTGCCGTCAGCCGCCGCGGTGGGCGATATCTCCGCTGGAGCGGCGCTCGGCTTTAATCCGTTGACCGCGACGCTGCGACGAGGCGCGGGCGGGACGGAGTCTTTCAGGAAACCGTCCAGCAAAAGCTGGATGCCGAAGTTGTTTACCGCGCTACCGAAGTAGACGGGGGTTTGCTGGCCTGCGCGAATCGCGGCGAGATCGTAAGGGTGGCCCGCGCCTTCGAGCATCGCGAGTTGTTCGGTGACCTCGCCGTACGTGTAGTCGTCGAGCTTGTCGCGCACAGCGGGTTCTTCGAGCGAGCTGACGATGACCGGTGCCTGATATTTTCCGCCTGGCACCCGCTCGAACAGATGGACCTCCCGGGTGCGGCGGTCGAAGACACCGCGGAAGGACGGCCCGTTGCCCAGCGGCCAAATCACCGGCGAAGACTGAAGGCCGAGCACGCTTTCGAGCTCATCGAGCAACGCGAACGCATTGAGCGTGGGCCGGTCGCACTTGTTCATGAACGTGAAAATCGGCACCCCGCGGCGGCGGCAGACTTCGAACAGCTTGCGCGTCTGGGCCTCGATGCCTTTCGCGGCGTCGATCACCATCACGACGGCGTCGACCGCAGTGAGCACGCGATAAGTGTCCTCGGAAAAATCTTTGTGACCGGGGGTATCGAGGAGGTTCACCGCGTAGCCGTCATAGTCGAATTGGAGGACGGTGGAGCTGATCGAGATGCCGCGCTGCTTTTCGAGCTCCATCCAATCTGAGGCGGTGGCGCGCTGGTTCTTACGGGCCGTGACGGTACCGGCCAGGTGGATGGCGTTGCCGTACAAGAGGAACTTCTCCGTCAATGTCGTTTTGCCGGCATCAGGGTGGGAAATGATCGCGAAGGTGCGGCGACGGGCGATTTCTTGGGCGGGCGACATGCGAAAACCGTCAGTGAATGCTGGGGCAGGAGGGCCGGAAAGCCTTTTCCACGGGATTCAACGGAGCTTCGTTTACGGGAGACCCCGAATAGGCGCGGAGGCGAAGGTTCGGTATAGTGGGCCAACTTCTTCATCCCATGTCCCTCTTACTCGCCTGCACCTTCCTCATTTTCGCCGCCGGGATCTGCATTTTGATCCTCGGCTTGATCAACGCTCCCACCGGCCACGAAGACCAGAACGGCTTTCACGCCATGCGTCCGATCCGCATTCAGCGGCCGACCCCTTTGGTGCGACCAGCCCAGCTGCCCGAGTTGGTCAGCCACGCCTGATTTTTTCCACGGAAAGCTTGCCGGACGGTGCTTCCTTGTGATGGAAGCATCACATGTCCCGCTTCTTCAAAATCATTGGACGCGTTCTCGGCGTCTTGCTGGTGGTGGTGATTGGCGCGGTTGCTGCGGTTTATTTCGCGAGCAATTCGAAACTGAAAAAGACGTTTACGGTCACCGCCCGTCCGGTGGTGATCCCGACCGATGCCGCAGCGATCGCCCATGGTAAACACATGGCCGAGACCCGCGGGTGTAATGAATGCCATGGCGCCGACTACGGAGGCGCCAAGGTGATCGACGACCCGGCGATGGGGAAGCTGTTCGGGCCGAACCTGACGAAAGGGAAGGGAGGCTCCGCGGCGACCTTCCGCGATGAAGACTGGGTGCGCGCCATCCGGCATGGAGTTGCCAAGGACGGTCGCGGGCTGTTGCTGATGCCTTCGGAGGAGTATTCCCATTTTTCGGACGAGGATCTCGGGAGCGTGATTGCGTACCTGAAGACAGTCCCCCCGGTTGCCCGGGATAGTGTTCCGCTGGCGTTGGGGCCGGTGGCGCGGGCGCTGTTGGCGGCGGGTAAATTAAAACTCGCGGCGGCGCAGATCGATCACGCGAACTTGCGCCCGCAATTCGTCACTCCGGCCGTCAGCCTCGAATACGGCCGCTATCTCTCGGTCGGATGCACGGGCTGTCACGGGACGAATTTCTCCGGCGGAAAGATCGACATCGGTCCGCCGAACTGGCCTCACGCGGCCAACCTCACGCCCCACGCGACTGGCCGCGTCGCAAAATGGACGGAAGCCGATTTTCTCGCCGCGATGCGGACCGGCAAACGCCCGGATGGTGCGGCGATCGATCCGGTGATGCCGCGCTCGTTTGGAAACATGACCGACGTCGAACTCAAGGCTTTGTGGACGCACTTCAAAACCCTGCCGGCCACCCCGACGGGCGCACGTTAATTTGGGTCGGAATCATTTCCTAACTGGTTTGATCCCTCATCTCCCGGCGCCGGCATCGATCTGGAGCTGAGTTCCTCCGAGGTGGAAACTCGCAATCGCCTTCCGTTCGGGAATTTTGAGCTTCTTCCGGCTCGTGCATCCGTGATGATGCGCGGATGCCGTCTCTGAAACTGAAGCCGAACGCCAAGCCGCGCGTGCTCTCCGGACACCCGTGGGTGTTTGCGAACGAAGTCGAGGCGCTGCTGCCGGCGGAACACGACGGAGACGTGGTCGAATGCCGCGATCGTGCGGACCGCTTTTTGGGTTCGGGGATTTATAACTCGAAGTCGCAGATCGTCTGGCGCCGTTTCAGCCGCGAGCGGACTGCGCTCGATGCGGGGTTTCTGCGCGGAGCGATGACCCGCGCAATCGCGCGGCGCAGCGCCGCAGACGGCGACATGCGGCGTTTGGTTTGGTCGGAGTCGGACGATCTTCCCGGGCTGGTGGTGGATCAGTTTGGCGATGCCCTGGTCGTACAAATTCAAACCGTCGCGATGGAGAAACGCGCTTCGCTGGTCGGCGATGTTTTGGCTGAGCTCGTGAAGCCGGCGGAGATTATCTTCCGCAACGACGCCCCCATTCGCCGATTGGAGGGTTTGCCGCTCGAAGTTCATACGCGCTCTGGAAAATCCTGGGAGCCGCGCTGGGTGAAGATCGACGGCTTTGATTACTGGCTGGACCTGCAGAGCGGTCAGAAAACGGGTTTTTATCTGGATCAACGGCCGCAGCACAGCGCGGTCGCAAAGTACTGTTCAGGAAAACGCGTGCTGGATGCGTTTTGTAACCAGGGCGCGTTCGCCCTTCACGCCGCGCGGGCTGGAGCGAGCCATGTCCTCGGTGTCGATAGCGCGGAGGATGCGATTGCGCAGGCGCGCAAAAATGCTGAGCGGAACGGCGTGAAGGCGGCGTTCGAAATCGGCAACGTCTTCGATTGGTTTAACGATCCGGTGCGGGCGGGTGAGCCTTTGTGGGACGTCGTCGTTCTCGACCCGCCGCCCTTCGCTAAATCCAAGAGCGCGCTCGAAGGCGCTCTCCGCGGTTATAAAGAGATCAATCTGCGCGCGCTCCAACGCCTCTCTCCCGGCGGAATTCTGGCCACGTATAGCTGTTCCCATCACATGCAGGACGCCGAACTGCGGGGCGTGCTCGCCGATGCTGCGACGGATGCGAAACGTAAGGTTCGGGTCGTCGAGTGGTGTCACCAGCCCGCCGACCACCCAGTCCTACTGACGATGTACGAAAGCGAATACCTTCGCGGCTACATCGTGCGCGCCGAGTAAAAGCAGTTGGCCTGCTCAGACGCGCCGCGCAGCGATCCCCGTACGGCTCGACCGGCACCCAATAAAAAAGCCGGGCATTAAGCCCGGCTTGAGAAAGGTAATCCGGCGAATGCCGGCGTGCCTCAAAGGCCTTTCATCATTTTGCCGCCGTAGATCGCGCTGGCACCGAGTTCTTCCTCGATCCGGAGGAGCTGATTGTATTTGGCGACGCGATCGGTGCGGCACAGCGAACCGGTCTTGATCTGGCCGGCGTTCGTGGCGACCGCGATATCGGCGATCGTCACGTCCTCAGTCTCACCGGAGCGGTGGCTGATGACGGCGGTGTAGTTCGCTTCCTTCGCCATCT
>JBDSSU010000435.1:0-5066 GCA_039928635.1 Opitutaceae bacterium
CTGCGTCTTCAAAGATGACCAGGGCTTCTCGACGGGCGATGAGACCCCGTTCCAAACCTTGATCCTCGCCGAAAATTCCACCGAGGCGGTTCATTTTACCGCGATGAACACCCTCGCGAAACGCTACACGATTCGCGTCCGCCAAGCTCGTTAACTTCCCGCCCTCGTCCTCCGATCCGTCATGAAAGCGACTCTCCTCTTTTTCCCTCTCGTCCCCATTTTCACCAGCCTCGCGCTGGAGGCCGCTCAACCCGGTTACCCCGTTCCACCTCCCGTTGTCCAAGGCGCCGGCCGCGGCGAAACACCGTTCGGCCTGCCGACGGATAATCAGCGAGTTTATGGTCCGTCGTCCGACACCCTCGTGGCGCGCGAAACCACAAACGGAATTCTCGAGAACTTCCACAAGGTTTACGCGACGACCAGCGCTCCACGGATCGTGATCCATGTTAATCGCGAGCTGGTCGATCTTGACGCTGGGATGAAGCTCACGGGCCGCACGGAGAAGTACGAGACCACCAAGTCGAAGACGAAAAATGATCTCGAGACGCCCGCCAGCTCCGGCACTCCGCAGACGCAGATCAATGTGGCGGTAAATGGAAACACGAGCGGGGCCGGGTCTCCCGCCATGGGAAAAGGAACCAGCAATTCGTCCACCTCGAAGGCCTCCGGAGAAAATACCTACCAGATCAAGGAGAGCGCGAAAGGAACGCTCGCCGACAAGCAGACCGTTCGCGAAGTGGAGCGTCTCTTTGGCCGGGTGTTTCGCAACGGCGGGGCGAGCCTCGCCGACCAGAAGAATGCCGCGAGCCTCCTCGAAGATAAG
The DNA here is from genome assembly GCA_039928635.1 of Opitutaceae bacterium. Classification (GTDB taxonomy): domain Bacteria; phylum Verrucomicrobiota; class Verrucomicrobiia; order Opitutales; family Opitutaceae; genus DATAKE01. Next base: position 824 of record JBDSSU010000435.1, read on the forward strand.
CCAAACGGCCGCCTGGTGGGCGACGCCGCTGCGAAGGACCGCGCGGCACTGGCGAAGATCGCCGATTTCGCCGTCGAGGTGCTGATCTCCAGTCGGAACCTCACCGTCCCGGAACTCGGCGGGGACAAAACTTATTCCGTGCCCGATATTCAAGCCACCGTGATTCGGCTGAAGGATTCCGCGATCGTCGGCCAGGCCTCAGCGAGCGATATTCTCGGCAAAGATATTCAAGCCGGACGCGTCATGCGGCAGTTCGACGCCCGGGACATCACAGAAGCGACCGCGATCGCCTTGATGGAAGACATGCTCACCGGAGCAAAATAGTTTTTTGGACCGACGCAGGCGCCGGTATTTCGCTTACAGAATAAGCAGAGCCGGCGTCCCCGCGCCCCCGGCCCACGGCCGAGACACTCAACCGAGTGCGAGTGCGATTACCCCGACGGCCACGGCAACGGCGGCCCAGATGCGTCGTCGCCCATTGGCTTCCTTCAAATAGCGCGCGCCGAGAAACGCTCCGATCACGATGCTCACCTCTCGCGCGGGAGCGATATAGCTCACGGGAGTAAAGGTCATCGCCGTGAGGACCAGCACGTAGGCGATCGGCGCGAGCACCGCGACGGCGATGGCATAGCCGCGATGTTCGCGCCAGTGGAGGGTGACTTCGGGCCACCGGCGGATCGCGAAAGGCGTCAGCAGCGCGAGCTGCGTATAGGCCGTTCCCGCGTCGTAGAGCAGCGGGGTGATGGCGAGGCCGGCCACGCCGTGGCGGTCCCAAATGGTGTACGTCGCAATGCAGACTCCGCACCCCACACCGTAGTTAACCGCCGTCCGCAGATGCGCGGTGTCCTGGTGAAGCAGTTTCGTTCCTCCCAGCAGGAAGAAAATCGCCCCGATGATCGCGAGGCCGCCCAGCACGGCGATCAGCGTCGGTCTCTCTCCCAGAAAAAGAATCGCGGCGAGCGTCGAAAGCAGCGGGCCCGTTCCGCGGGCGAGGGGATAGATTAATGAGAAATCCCCGGTGCGATACCCACGCTGCAGCACGAGGGAATAGGCGGTTTTCCAGATGCCGCTTCCCAGGATCCAGAGCACGGCGGTCCACGGTATCGTTGGTTCCTTCCACCACCAGTAGACCGCGATGACGGGGATATAGAGCACGCAGATCACCGCCCCCACGAGCCAGACGAAAGGCAGCCCTCCGCCCGCCCGCTTGGCGCAGAGATTCCACGTGGCGTGCAACACGGCAGCCACGAGTACCAGCGCGAGCGCGAAGGCGGTCATGGCGACGACATTTGCCGGGGATCGATCCGAACCTCACGACAAATTCTGGTCACCGTTTCGCGCGAGCTTGTCGTGGAGCGTGAGTTCGTCGAACGGCTCCGGCTGGATGGGATGTAGGCGGGGTGCCTTCACCCCGCGAGGCGTGCGCTGCGAAACATGCAAAAATTCTTTTGCGGGCGGAACGCATCACCGAGAATGTCGGCGCCCGATGTCGTCTGAACGTTCCGTGGCTGAAGCCCCGTGGCGAGCTTCACTCCGCGGGGCTCGTGCGACCTTTGCGCCTGGCTTGGTGCTGCAAGCGGCCGCTTTGGCACTGGTGCTGGCTTACTATCATCACGCCGCGACGCGGGCGTGGCTGGCGCAGCTCGAGGAATTTCGCGCCGACACCGGACTGGTCTTTGGGATTATTTCCACGGGACTCGTGGGAGGCGCGATTCCATTTCTTTATCTGCGCAGCCGCCGGGTGACGCGGGCGCGTTACTCCTGGAGCCAGGGTTTTGGCTTGATCGCGTTTTGGTCTTACAAGGGGGCGGAGATCGAACTTTTCTACCGGTTCCTCGCGAGGGTGGTCGGGGAGGGAGTGGGCGTTGGCACCATCGCCAGCAAGATGGTGATCGACCAATTCATCTACTGCCCCGCGTTTGCCGTTCCCGTCACCGTGCTGATTTACGGGTGGATCGATGCGCGTTACGAGGTGACGCCGGTGAGCGCCGATTGGCAAAAGCCGGGCTGGTACCGAAGGCGGGTGCTGCCGGTCATGATCCCGAACCTCGCCGTCTGGATTCCCACCGTGTGCATCATTTATGCGCTGCCGACTCCGCTCCAGCTGCCGCTGCAAAATGTGGTGCTCTGTTTTTTCACGCTGCTGCTCGCGCACGTCACGCAGGAATCCCGTTCGTCCACGAAGCCGGTCCGAAAGCCCGCTTACGTCCGGTGACGCGTCACGCGATCAACGCCGCCGCCACGACCCGGATCGCGGTAGGGTGAATGCTCCGACGCCGGATGGCTTTAAATGCATCCTCGGCTTCACGCTTCGCGCGCACCCGATGACTGAACCAATCGCGCGAAAAAGATTCCGGATTCATCGCGCTGATTGCGCTCGCCGCTTGCGCGTTCGGAGTTGAGGGACGATTCTCCCGCCCTCGCGACCATGGACCGTTTTGGCTCACCCAGTGAAGAACACCAGCCGATCACCTGGCTGCGTGGTTACCCGATCTACGCCACCCACCTGATTGTTCTGGTGTATGTGGTTTCGATGATCGCGACCTCGCTCGTGAAAGGGTTCATGGGCGTCAACGCCTACGGCGTCGCCAACTGGCTGGCCTTCGATACCGCGTCAGTGTTTCACGGACAGCTCTGGCGTTATTTGACGTACGGACTTTGGAATCCTCCGTCGCTGAGCCCTTTCGCGTTCGATATGCTGTTCCTTTTCATGTTCGGCCGCGAGGTGGAGAAATTTCTCGGGCGGCTTACTTTTCTCCGTCTCTTCGCCGGGCTTTACCTGCTGACTCCCCTGTTGTTCACCGTCATCGGAATTTGGCGGCCGATGGCTCTCGTGGGTGAGACCGGTGCCTTCGCGGTGTTCATCGCTTTCGCCACGTTATATCCGGAGGCAGTCCTGATGTTTAACGTGTTGGCGAAATGGGCGGCGTTCATCTTGGTGGGCATTTTCACGCTCATGGCGCTGTCGGACGGAAACCTTCCTGTTTTTCTTTCCCTGTGGGCAACGGTGCTTTTCGCCTTCGGCTTTGTGCGCCACCAGCAGGGACATTTCAGTCTGCCCCGCCTCAATCTTTTCCGGCGCGGTCCGAAGCTCCGGGTGTTACCCGATTTGGGAAGCGAACCCGGGCGCGGAGTCAAAGCGATCAAGGGAAACTCGATGGCGGAGGTGGATGCCTTGCTCGATAAAATCGCGCAGTCCGGAATCTCCAGCCTCACTGCTAAAGAGCGCGCCAAACTGGACCGCGCCCGTGAGGAATTGAAGAATCGCGGAGCGGGCCACAGCTAAAGAAGGCTGTTTCGCGCGGGAAGGTGTCACGGTCACCGTCCGCCGGGCGCGTCCAAGCGGACGCTTCCCATCCGGAGGTTCAACGGTTAAGCGTCGGCGACGCGGCCTGCCCATCGAGGCTTCGCATGCGTCTCCTTCTTCGCTCCGTGTTCCCCTCTTCATCCCCGAAGTCTCCTCGAACGCTGGTCGCGGCCTTGGTGCTTGCGGCCATCACGCTGGCCGTTTTCAGCAACACGTTTCGGGCTCCGTTCGTGCTCGATGATACATCGAGCATCAAGAACAACGCCTCGATCCGTCGACTTTGGCCGATCGAGTCTCCGTCCCTCGGAGGCACGCGTGGACGCCCGGTGGTGAATCTCTCACTGGCTCTGAATTACCGCATGAGCGGCCTGGACGTCGGCGTTTATCATTGGACGAACCTCGGTATTCACGTGGGCGCCGGCCTGCTCTTGTTCGGTGTGATCCGGCGCACGTTTCGTCTGCCGACTTTGGGGGGGACGCTTCTCCGAGGCTGCCGCCGACGGCATCGCATTCGGGGCGGCGATGTTATGGTTGGTTCATCCGCTGCAGACCGAGGCCGTGACTTATGTCGTCCAGAGGACTGAGTCACTGATGGGACTCCATTATCTGTTAACGCTCTATTGCTTCACCCGGGCGGTCCACTCGCCGGCCCAGCGGCAGACGTGGCAGTTTTTGGCGGTCGGGGCGTGTTTCGCCGGAATGGCGTGCAAGGAAGTCATGATCACGGCGCCCGTCGCGGTGTTTCTCTTCGATCGGACTTTTATTGCTGGCACCTTTATCAACGCCTGGCGGGAGCGCGGGCGTTTTCACCTGGCGATGGCTTCATCGTGGATCGCGCTGGCTTGGTTGATGACCGGACTGGGGGATCGTGGCGTCGGCTTCGCCAACAGCGTCGGTCCGTGGCACTATGCCCTCACGGAATCCTGCGTGCTGCTG
>JBDSSU010000436.1:0-12223 GCA_039928635.1 Opitutaceae bacterium
CAACCAAGCCGAAGCAAGCTCCGGGGTATCGGACCCAAAGAGAATGAACCCGAATAGACACAAATTCGGAGCGTCTTCATTCGTGTCCGTTCGCGTCCCTTCGCGGTCGGGGCTGAATCGTTCTGGCTTTGAGGAATCGTCGCTAAGGGCTTGGCGCGCGGGAACAGTTCACCATGTTGGCTCTCCTCACCGTTCACCTCTTCATGAAACGCATTCTTCCGTTGGTTCTCGTGGCGGCACTCGGCTCAGTCGTCACGTACGCGGCCAATGCCCCCGCCGCTCAAGCGCCCGTCAAAGTGGAGGGCTACGCCTTCGTGAAAACGGTCGGCGCCATTTCGGAATACTCGCTCACCAACAACGGCCTCACCGTGCTCCTTCTCCCCGAGCACTCGGCGCCGGTCGTCACGTTCATGGTCACCTACCGCGTGGGTTCGCGTAACGAAGTCACCGGTACCACGGGAGCGACGCACCTGCTGGAACATCTGATGTTCAAGGGCAGCGAGAACTACAACGACGCGAAGGGGAACAGCGTGAAGCAGTTTCTCGAAACCGTCGGCGGCAACTACAACGCCACCACTTATCTCGATCGCACCAATTACTACGCCGAGATCGGCAACGAACATCTCGAGGGCTACATGGCGATTGAAGCCGATCGCATGCGCAACCTCTGGCTGCGGGAGGATGATCGCCGCCCGGAGATGACCGTGGTGCGAAACGAATTCGAGATCGGTGAAAACGATCCGACGCAGGCGCTCGACAAGGAAATCATGGCGGCCGCCTTCCAGGCGCATCCGTATCACCACTCCACGATCGGCTGGCGCAGCGACATCGAGAAGGTGTCGATTGGAAAATTGCGCGAGTTCTACGACACGTTCTACTGGCCGGATAACGCGACGGTGTCCGTCATCGGTGATTTCCAACCCGAGAAGGCGCTCGCCTTGGTGAAAAAATACTACGGCACCTACCCGAAGGCGCCGAAACCCATCCCGGAAGTTTACACCGAGGAACCCGAACAAACCGGGCCGCGTCGCGTGATCGTCCAGCGCGCCGCAGAACTCGGCGTAGTCGGAGTCGCCTACAAGAGCCCGGCGGCGACGCATCCAGACATCCCGGCGCTCAACGTCCTCGGCAATATCCTCTCGAACGGAAAAACCAGCCGCTTCTACCGCGCGCTCACCGACAAGAATCTGACGACGAGCGTCGATGCAGGCGCGGGTTACTTTCACGACCCGTCGCTCTTTCAGATTTACGCCAACCTCGCGCCGGGCGCGAGCCACGAGCAAGTGGAAAAAGTTCTCGTCGACGAAATCGCGCGCCTGGAAAAGGAAGGCGTCACCGCCGGCGAAGTTGCCACCGCCGTCGGTAAAATCGTCGCGAGCATGGCGTACAAGCGCGACGGCACGTTCGCGATCGCGAGCAACCTCAACGAGGACATCGCGGCCGGGAACTGGACGCTTTACTACACGCTCAACGACGCGACGAAGAAGGTCACCGCCGCGGACGTGAAACGCGTCGCGAATCTGTATCTCGAAACCAACCGGAGCGTGACGGGATGGTTCATCCCCACCGTCGATGCGAAGGCGCCAGCCGAGGGAGCGCCTGCCCCGGCAGCCGCCGCCAAATAACGCCAATCTTCGAAACTTTTCATCACTATGAAGCGCTTTCTCTCTTCCGTTGCCTGCGTCTCCGTCCTCGCTCTCTCGGTTAATCTTCACGCGGCGGAGGTCGCAAAAAACGCGGTCCGTCAAAACGTGAACGGCATCGATCTCGTCGTCCTTAAAACCGGCGTCCAGGAAGTCGTCACGATTCGCGGAAGTTTGCCCGCGGGCGATTCGCGCAGCCCTGACAACAATCCCGCCATCGCGACCCTGGCGGGAGGCATGCTGGATAAAGGCACGAAGCAGCACGACAAGTTCGCGATCGCCCAGCTGCTCGGGGATGTCGGCGCCACGATCAATTTCAGCGTTGGCCCAGCTCCGTGAACATCAGCGCCAAATGCCTCACGAAGGATGTGCCACTCGTGATCAGCTTGATCGCCGAGCAACTCCGTTCGCCCGCCTTTGCCGCCGACGAATTCGACAAACTGAAAAAACAACTGGCGGGGCAGACCCGTCGGATGCTGGATGAAACCGATTTCCGCGCCGACGATTCCTTCAGCCGGGCGATTTATCCGGGCGGGCATCCGAACCGGCAGGCTCCCGTGAGCGAGCTTCTGAGTGGTGCCGAAAAAGCGACGCTGGAGGACGTGAAGGCATTTTACGCCAAATATTACGGGCCGACCTCAATGAAACTCGTGCTCGTGGGGGATGTGGATCCCGCCGGCGCGCAGGCGGAGATCAAAAAAGCGTTTGCGGGCTGGACTGGCGGCGAAGCGTTGCCGCGCCCGGCAAAGGCCGGATCGGTGGATGCACCGCGCGATCAAACCGTGTTCATGCCGGAGAAAACCAATGTGACCGTGGTCTGGGGCCAGGCGACGGGACTGCGTTACAGCGACCCCGATACGCTGGCTCTGCGCGTGGCCACGTCGGTGTTCGGCAGCGGGTTTTCCGCGCGGCTGATGGCGAACGTGCGCGACAAGGAAGGCCTGACCTACGGCATCGGCTCCTACGTTTCCGGTGACACGTTCGTGGATGGCGACTGGCGCATCCAGGCAAACTTTGCACCGGCCCTGCTCGAAAAAGGCCTGGCCTCGACAAAGCGACAGCTGGCCTCGTGGTATCAAGACGGCGTCACGGCGGCCGAACTTGCGCAGCGCAAAACGGACTTGGCCGGAAGCTACAAGGTAGGTCTGTCGACCACGGGCGGCATGGCCGGCACGATTCTGAACACCCTGAATCGTGATTTGGAACTGTCGTTCATCGACGAGTATCCCGCACGGGTGGCGGCCCTCACGACGTCGCAGGTCAACGGAGCGATCAAGAAATACCTCAATCCTGAGAAGATGTTTTTGATCAAAGCCGGCACGGTGCCGGGAGCGACTCCCGCGACGAAATAGCGGTGATGCAATGTGGGGCGGGTGCCCTCACCCGCCAAGCTGCGGGTTGAGGGCACCCCGCCTACACCCGGAGTCATCCAGCATGTGCGTCATCAGACGCAGGCGCCCGCCCAGGGTTTGAAGACCTGAGCTGCACCTCAGCTGCTTCTTGCGGCGGGTCTGAGTTCGGAGCCCAAGAGCCGTGTCAGATCGTTGGTAAGTTTAACCCCTAAACTCCCAGGAACGAAATTCAACGCCCGAGCTTTTTTAGCGCCTTGTTAATCTTCACGAGTTCGCAGGCCTCCGGGTTGTAATCAGGGCCCAGCCACTCGCGCCATTCGCGCCCGAGCTCCGTGTCCGGTTCCTTGATGCACGCGAGCATGTCGTGAAATGCCTCCAGCCCCCCGCAGTCTTCCGGAGGACCCGCACGCTCCCCGGCGACGCAGCTGGGGTATGCCACTCCTTTTTCCAGGACGAAGTGTTTCTCCACTTTGATGTCCAACTGCCAGCCCTCGCCGAAGCAATAGTTGTAGGTGAAACGGTTTCGGTGCTCGAGATCGAGATCCGCCAGACGCACGTCGCGATCGTCCTCAATTGTGGCGCCTTCCTGTCTCAAGGGGTTTCCGAAACGCAGATCATCGAAACTGAACAGGTGCGTTTGGTAATCGAACCAGTCGAAGGCGACCTGGATACTGTCGTGCAAGCGGGAGAGCCACATCGTTTCGCGCACCACCAGGGAGCGCCAGATGCGCGGCTGACAGCCGGCCACGCTCAACCGCAGGGCAAAACCCTTCTCCAAGGCTTTCTTGACCGGCGATCCCTTTCCCTCGTGCAGCGAAATCATGAGCCGCCCACCAAAACGAAGAGCATGCAGCTGAGCAAGCGGGCGTTACACCTCGTTTGTAGAGGACCTGCCGCCAATTAATGCGGTGGAAAAGGAGACGTTCGAAGAGCGACCCGCTGTATCAGTAAACTCCTATCCTTTGCCTCGGTGGAGCGTGAGCGGAGCACGCGCAGCGGAAGCGAACGGCGTTTGATTCTTTTTCAGCCGATCGCCCGAAGGTTCGCTTCAACTCGATGGGGCATGCCTCGCTCTACCATCGAATTTTCACGTAGCCCTCGATCCGGAAAGGCAGTTCCGGGAAAATGAGCTGGCTCGCTGTATAGGCGTCGCCGTTGTGGATCCAGTTGCGCTCGTTCGTGAGGTTCAGGAAATCAAGATTCGCCGACCACCGCCTCGCTTCATAAAACGCGCTTCCGTTGTAGAGCACCTGAGCGGGGAGGTGCCACTGGTCATCGAGATTTCCCCGTTGGCGGCTTTGCCACTGGGCGTTGAACCCGAGCCCAAACCCGTTCGCGAAACGGTAACGCACGCTCCCGTTCAACATCGTATTGGAAAACCCCAGCAGCGGCCAATCGCCGGCCGGCACTTGGTTGCCAAACGGATCGTAACCACCAATCGCGGTACCACGTGCCTCTGGACCGCGCCCCAAAGCGTAAGCGGCATAAATGTCGCGGCCACCCGCTTGGTAGGGCCGCGACTTCACGTAATGCCCGCTCTGGAAGGTGGCGTTCGCCGTCGCATTGAAATGGCCGTCGGGTTGGTAAACCGCTTCGAACTCCGCGCCCCGGATACGGATGTCATTTTTCTTCCCGCCCAGGGAAACGCGCGAACGCTGCTGATCGAAGAGCGTGGCAGCGGCGAAAAGTTTGTTTTCGATCAGCGAAAACTTGGCGCCGAGCTCGGCGAGCTCACTCAGATTCCGGAAATCTTCCCGGTTAATTTGCCCGTCGGGAAGATTGAGGATCACGCCCCCTCCCGTGACATTCCCCGTGGCGGCGCGAATCCGGTTGTAGGTCGCGTAAAACGAAGCCGTCGAGGTTGGACGATAGAGCAGGCTCCAATTCTGCGAGAAGGCGCTGACCCTTTCGGCATCACGCCAAGGCGCGCCGGCGGCGTCGCCCAGAGGATCCTTCGCTCGCGCATAGAAGGTGTCTCCTCGCAGTCCGAAAAGAAAAGAGACCTTCTCCGACAGCGGGATATCCTGCTGCCAAAAGACGGCTGGGTTCCAAGTTTCGCTGCGTACCGTCTCAGGGCTGTCGTAGCTCGCCGGGAAAAACTCGCGTCCTCCGGGACCAACGAAGCCCGGAAAGGTGCTATTCGGATACTCCGCGCGAAAATTAAAAACGCGCGACGGATTCGTAAGGTCGAAGTTATAGAAATACTCGTTGAAGTAATTCGTGAAGCTTTCACGGCCTTCATAGCGAACCGTCGCGCCGGCGATCACCGCCGACTGACGCACGCCCGGTCCCGGCACCTTGAGATGGAATTCCGTTCGGTTCTCAGCGGTGTCCTGCGTCACATATTCCGCATACTCGAACTGATGGGCGCGGCGGCGGTCGACGTGCTCGTAGAGGGATCGGCTGACCAACGTGGCGGTCGGCGAAATCTCCCGCGTGATGATCAACTGGCCCCGGACGACGTTGGCGTTCGAGAAATCGCCGCGGGAAAAGAGCGTCGCGTCCCAAGGGAGCTTCACGGCATCGGCCGCAGGGATTGGTCCCGGCAAGCCCAAGTCCGCCGAGGCGCCGGTGTAATAGATTCCATGATCGATCAAGTCCTGGTTGACGCGGTTCACTCCCAAAATTTCCGGCGATGCCTGCCAAAGGTATTGGAGGTTTGCCTCGACGCTCGTCCCAGAGCGCGGTCTCCAAGCCAGCGCGGCAAAAAAATCGAAGCGGTCATCACGCACCTCGTTCTTCTTGAAGAAGGTGTCGCCCCCCTTGGCTTCAACCGAAACGCGCCAGGCCAGGGTTTTGGAGAATGGCGCGGTGGCATCCCATTGCACCGAGCCGTTAAGAAAACTGGTTTCGCCCGGTGCCCATGTTCCCACGCGGGTAGTCAGAGTGGTGGCGGCGGAAGCAAAGCTCGGCGCTTTCGTAACGTAATTCACGTACCCGCCCGTGAAATAGCCGGCGCCAAATACCGCCGAGCCGGGACCCCGCACGAGATCGACTGCTTCGACTCCATTAAAGGACGGGAAGTAACCATAGAGATTATAGCTGAGCCGCTGACCATTGAGGTAAGTCTCGGCAGTGTCTCCGCGCAGATTAGGCACGGTGGTCTTGCCGTAGCTGGCGCCGGCGTAAGCGGAGGGCGAATAAAGCAGGATCTCACGGACCCCGTGAATCTGCCGCTCGTTGAAAAGGGGAACCGTCAGAATGCTCGCCCCGCGCGGCGTCGCCAAAAGATCCCGGCCATCGCCGAGGACGGAGGAGGTTTCACGCGTGAGCGGGTTGATCTGGTCGTCGAGCGGGACGCCGTTCACCAAATAGGGCGACAGTTTCAAACTCCCTTCCGCGGAGTCCTCGGGGCCAGAGCCAGGGATAAGCTGGGTTGGCGGTGGCTGCGCCGCTCGGGAGACCGACATATCGGTCAGGGCGGCAACAAACAGAACGAGTCGAATGAGATGCTTCATGGTAGGTGTTAATGCCCGACCCAAAGCAGACTTCCGGCAAAAGAGGCGCCACGCACCTCACGGCGCTCGCAGCGCCTGCTGTTTCCTTCGTCGGCATGATCCGTTCAGGTTCGAAGGGTCGAGCGGCCGAATCGCACCGCAATCTCAGCCTTCCGCGGAAGGCACCCCTACAGGCAAGGCGCAGCAAAGGCGCTCACCCGAACACCGCAAGGAAAAGTTTTTCGAAGGGTTGTCATACTCCGAAAACACAAGAGCCGCTCCAGCGAAGGAGCGGCTCAAGTGACCTAACACCAAGCAAACCGTTAGAACTACAAACATTCACCGTCTTACCAGGACAGTGCTGACTACGCGGGGATAGATGCACCACCGATCGAAACGCTCAAAAAAAGCAGAAGGATTTCGAAAGATTTTTCGGATAATTTAAGTGCCTGTGAGCCAGCGATAAAAACCGAATGCTTTCGCGCGGCGCCGGAAAATTCTCCCCTCCTCCCTTATATTTTCATCGGCCGACCGATAAAGTCGCGACGATTGGTTTTCTACTCGTTCAACGTCGGGGTCGAACGATCGATCCCAAGGGGTAGAACGGAACTAAGAATTCGCCCGGGCTCCTTCGGGTACCCGGATCACAAGATACTTCAGGGGAGTTTCGCCGGCATTGCGGACGCCGTGCATGATGTGCTCCGGACAGAACACGGCAGAAGGCGCTTCGAATCGCTTCCAATCATTCCCCACGAGCGCTTCCGCTGTGCCTTCCAGCAGAAAGATAATCTCTTCTCCCGCATGCTGGTGTGGTGCATGGGGAGCTTCGCCGGGATTGATCACCGACACATGCAATCGTAGCTGCTGAGCACCCATCTTCTCGTTCACAAACGGGTGGAGAAACCCGGTCGCGTGGCGATGGGCCGTACGTTCGTCCCACGGAATGATCACCGGCTGCGCGAGTGACATAAAATCAGACACCCCTCAGTGAATCACGATCGGTTCTTCAGACGCTGCGACCGGAGCAGGAATATCGGCCGTCGCCGGCAGAGGCGTGCTTTTCAGCGGGTACCGAAACGTCTTCCCTTCGTAATTCCGGAAGACGATCTCGTCGTCGGTGACTTCTTCCACGTAGTCAGGGTTCAAAGGGACTTTTCCTCCGCCCCCGGGGGCGTCGATCACGAATTGCGGCACCGCGTACCCGGTCGTATGGCCTCGAAGCGCGCGGATGATTTCGATGCCTTTGCGGACATCCACCTTGAAGTGGCTGCTGCCCGTAATGAGATCCATCTGGTAAAGATAGTACGGCCGGACGCGCATCCGCAGGAGGCGGTGCACGAGGGCTTTCATGACCTCGACATCATCGTTTACGCCCTTGAGCAGAACGCTCTGGTTGCCGAGCGGTACACCGGCGAACGACAGCCGTTCGCATGCCGCGCGCAGCTCGGCCGTCGCTTCCTTCGGATGGTTCGTGTGAATGCTCATCCAGATCGGACCGTATTTCTTGAAAATCTCGCAGAGGGCCGGGGTGATCCGCTGAGGGAGAAAAACCGGGATGCGGGAGCCAATGCGGATGAACTCCACGTGCTTGATCTCGCGCAACCGGCTGATCAGGTGCTCGAGCTTTTTGTCCGACAACAACAGCGGATCTCCGCCCGACAACAGCACGTCGCGAATCTCCGGATGCGCTTCAATGTAACGCAGTCCCTGCTCGTACTCCGGATGGAAGTTGTAGTCCTGGGCGTTGGAAACGAGCCGGCTGCGGGTGCAATAACGGCAGTACGCCGCGCAGCGGTCCGTCACCAGAAAGAGCACCCGATCGGGATAACGGTGGACAATGCCCGGAACGGGCGAGTGCTCGTCTTCACCCAGGGAATCGAGGCTCTCCTCTTCTGAAATCACCATCTCGCCCGCCCGCGGGATCACCTGTTTGCGGATCGGGCAGTTCGGGTCGTCGCGGTCGATCAAGTTGAAAAAATAAGGCGTGATCGCGAGCGCCAGCTTTTGGTTCGCAAAAATGCAGCCCGCTTTTTCATCCGGCGTCAGCGTCATCAGCCGTTCCAGCTGCTCGACCGTCGTGATCCGGTTTTTCAGCTGCCAGATCCAGTCCTGCCAATCAGTCTGCGAAACGTGTTCCCAAAGCCCCTGGCCTTCGAACCAGGCGGCGCGATCTTCGGTGTATGGCATGAGTGTTGAATGAGACGGTTAGGAACCTAACGACCTGTGTCAAATGAGAGACCGAAATGCGGGGATGCAGTGCGGTGGGAGAAGTCCCGTGCGTCGAGCCGGGAAATTCGCCGGGAAAATGGCGTTTCCCCTTGGCACCTGCACGAGGTGAGTTTTTCGTTCGCCTTTAATGTCCACGGTGAAACCCGCAGTTCTCGCCCTCGAAGACGGTTCGATTTTCCGCGGCGCCGCTTTTGGCGCCGATGCCACGATCGCCGGAGAGTGCGTGTTCAACACGTCGATGACCGGCTATCAGGAGATTCTCACCGATCCGTCGTACTTCGGCCAGATCGTCACGATGACGGCCGTGCAGATCGGCAATTATGGGGTTAACGACGAGGATTCCGAAGCGACCGCCCCAAAGGCCAACGGTCTCGTGGTGCGCGAACTGTCACCGGTCGTGAGCAACTGGCGCAGTCAGATGTCCCTCGACGTTTACCTGCGCAAGTACGGGATCCCCGGGATTTCCGAAGTCGACACGCGCGCTCTCACGAAAAAACTTCGCGTCGATGGCGCGATGAAGAGCTGTCTCAGCACGCTCCCACTCAGTGATGAGGAGGCCGTGAAACGTGCCCGCGAGTGGCGGGAGATGGCCGGCACCGACTACGTGCAGGACGTCACCTGCAAGGCGCCTTACCTCTGGGACGCCAATGACCCGGCCAATCACAATACCCCTTACCTGCCGGTCGGAACCACGATGAATGCGCCCGGCATTCCCGCGAAAAAATTCCGGGTCGCCGCGTTCGACTACGGCGCCAAGCACAGCATTTATCGGAAACTGGTTAATCACGGTTTCGAGGTGCAGGTGTTCCCGGCTGGATCCACGGCCGAATTGGTGCGCGAGCACAAACCCGATGCGGTCTTCCTTTCGAACGGCCCGGGCGATCCAGCGGCTTTGCCCTACATCCACAAAACCGTCACCAACCTCGTTCCTGATTTCCCGATTTTCGGCATCTGCCTTGGACACCAGATGATCACGCACGCGCTCGGTGGTTCGACGTTCAAGCTGAAATTCGGACACCGCGGCGGGAACCAGCCGGTGAAAAATTTGGAGACCGGGAAAGTTTCCATTACGGCGCAGAACCACGGTTTCGCCACGGATCCGAAGAGCATTGAAAATCGCGGGGCGGTGGTGACAGAGGTGAGCCTGAACGACAACACCGTGGAAGGCCTGCGTCACAAAGAGCTGCCGGTTTTCTGCGTGCAGTATCACCCCGAAGCCGCGCCGGGTCCGAACGACGCCGACCCGCTCTTCGTCGATTTCTACAAAATGGTCGAGAAGCGCAAAGCCGGGAAAATCTGAGCGCCTTCTTCAGCACTCAACAACTTCCATTGCCGGCCTATCTATCTAATTAATAGCAGCTGTCTGTTTGTCTTAGAATGACAGGCGTTTTTGGCACGCCGAGATGAGTTTTCTTATCCGAGCCCTTGCTCGAACTTCACCGCGTCCTCCGCGGATTCAACCGATAGGTGGAATGCGGGCTTACGGTCAGGAAGGCGGGTTGAGTTCGCGCCCGCTCGCGACGGGATCGAGATAGCGCACAAACCACGCGCGTACTTCTGCGAAGATGGGGGTCAATCGCATCGAAAGGCTGAGGTGGTCGTCGTCTTTCAGGAGCGTCAGCTTGCTGCCGACCGGCGCGACGGCGGCGAGACGGCGGCTGTTATCCGGGGAAAGCCAGCGGTCCTTTTCCCCGTGAAAAAACAGCACAGGAGCGGTTAGCTTTGGCATCGCGGACAGCACATCCCCATCGCTCCAGGAAAACTTCCCGCGTGCGTTGGCTTTCGCGACGGCGGTCGTAAACGTCGCGTGACTGATCTTGGCCGTCTGAGCTGGTGCCACCCCGTGAGCGAATTCCACGAGGGCCGCGCTGGCCGCGCTAAAAGGCTCAAGCGCGACCACCGGCCCGACCCGCGGATCGCGTGCCGCCAGCAGGAGGCCGACACTGGCCCCATAGGAAACGCCCAACACACCCACGCGCCCTGAAATCAGGTTCCGTTTCTGAAGATCGTCGAGCAACTGACTGAGATCGCGCGTTTCGAAAGCTCCGTATCCGATCGAGTCGCCCGTCGAACGCCCGTGTCCGCGCAAATCCACCAACACGCACCGATAGCCAAACTCCGCCAGGCAAAGCGCCCAATGCATCATATTTTCGCGCGCATCGGCATAGCCGTGAAGCAACAGGATCGTGCCGCGCGGCTGCCCAGCCCACGGCTTCGGCGGTAACGTCCACTCGTACTTTGGCTCCCGCCACTTGTTGCCGTTCGCACCCTGCATGGTCTCGATGGAGTAACGCGTGCGATAGCCCCCGGGTTCGATCACTGCGACCGCCAACAGCGCGGCAGGTGGACCCACTGGCAGTCGCCACGTCTGCACAGCCACGGCATCGAAACGGGCGGCGTAAACCGGATCGCGGACGGCACGGGGAACGTTTTGTTGATTCGGCGCCTTCACGGCCATGGTCGCCAAAATCGAGCTGACACAACCGGAAAGAGTTGAGAGCAGCAAAGCGCAGAGGGAAAAGCGCGAAATAATGGCCTTCATTGAGGTTGGTTTCGGAATGAGACGAAAACCGAAGGTTTTTTATTCGCTAGAAAAAGTTGCCTCCCAAGTCGGCAAAACTAGCCCAGCCATTGCTCAAACTTCTTCGCGTCGTCGGGCGTGTCCACGCCGATCGTCGGGTCATCCGTGATGCCGACGGCGATGTCGTAACCGTTTTCCAAAACCCGCAACTGCTCCAGTTTCTCGATCTGTTCGAGCCTGCCCAGCGGCAGTTTCGAAATCTTGCGGAGCAAGTCGGCATGATAGGCGTAAAGCCCCAAGTGTTTGTGGCACGGGTTCGCCGCCAGCCAGGCATCGTCGATCGTCAGGCCGAGATCGCGTGAAAACGGCAGCCGCGACCGCGAGAAATACAGCGCCCGTCCATCCTGTCGCATCACGACTTTGACTTGATTGGGGTTATAAAAATCCACGATGCGTTTGAACCGCGTCGCCAGCGTTGCCATCGGCACGGCGCCACCGATCAGCTCCGCCAACGCGGCGATTTGCGCGCCGCTGACCAGCGGTTCATCGGCCTGAACATTGATGACATATTCCGCCGAGATCGTCTCGTTGGCCTCCGCAATCCGGTCCGTTCCACTCTGATGCTCGCGGCTGGTGAGCACCGCTTGAAAGCCTTCCGCCGCCAGAGGTGCTCGCAACCGCTCGTCATCCACGGCAAACCACAAAGGAATCTTGGGCGCCTGCTGAGCGATCCGCTCCGCCACCCGCAGCAATAAAGGCCGGCCTTTGATCTCGTGTAAGAGCTTCCGGGGGAAACGGGTAGACTCGAGTCGACAGGGGACGATAATCGCGATCTGGGGCACGCCGGCGTATGCTGGTGTCCGGTTTTTAGGTTGCAAGCCGGGCGCACCATCGGGATTTTGTCCGGTCCTTTTCCTGCCACAGACATGACTAAAAGCGACGCGCCACCTCCTCCATCACAACAGCTCACCAAGGAGCTGGTGGTCCAGAACAAGATGGGAATCCACGCGCGACCGGCCGCGATGATCGTGCGCATTACCA
>JBDSSU010000437.1:0-17153 GCA_039928635.1 Opitutaceae bacterium
GTCGGCGTCGGGAATTTGTCCGGTGATCACGCGTTTTCAGGCCCGAGCTTCAGAGGTGTGGTTGACGATCGATGACGGCCCGGATCCCGGCGATACCCCACGGATTCTGGACGCGCTGGATCGCCATTCGGCCCGCGCCACTTTTTTCGTGATTGGTGAACGCGCGGCGGCGCATCCGGATTTGGTCGCCGAAATTCTGCGGCGAGGCCACGAAATCGCGCATCACACGCACACGCACCCGGCGCGCACTTTTTGGTCGGCGGGGCCCAGACGCGTCCGCGCTGAACTGGATCAGGCGCTCGTCGCCATGCGCCGCGCCGGGGCCAATCCCCGGTGGTTTCGCCCACCGGTGGGGTTCAAAAATATTTTCCTCAGCCGTGAGCTGGCGCGCCGGGGTTTGGAAAACGTGGGCTGGAACGTGCGCAGCTACGACTCGCGCAGCAATGATCCTGCTCGGGTCGCCGCTCGCGTGATCGCACAAGTACGCGCGGGGTCGATCCTCCTCATGCACGAGGGCGAATGGCTGGATTCCCGGGTGCGCGTCAGGGCAATCGAACTCGTGTTGTCCGCGTTGACGGAACGCGGCTTCGCCTGCGTCCTCCCGCGCCGCGAACAGCTCACCTAGCCTGCGGCAGCGGAATCGACGCGGGTTTCCCTGAGCCGACGCGCTGCGGCAAAACGCGCGCGAAGCCGGTGCATGACTGCGCCCACTAAAACGAAAAGCACTCCAGCAGCAGTCATGGCCCGCCAATCTCCGCGCGCCACCGCATCCCCGGCAAGGATCACGGTCGTGAGAAACGTCATCTGCACCGCCAGCGAGATCAGCATGTAGGTTCCAAACGGCACCCGCGCGAGCGCGAGCAGATAACTTTGCAGAAAGAGCGGCGGACCCGGAATGATTCGCACGACCAGCGTGATCTCCCACGCACTTCCCGCCGGCAATTCCGGCACCGCATAGCCGAGCCGTTTCACCCAGCGTTCCATCAGCGGACGCAAGGCGCGGTTTGCGACCCAATAGCTGCCCGCCAAGTTTGCCGTGATCGCCAACCCTGCACACGCGATCACCGTGCCAACACCCAGGGCGGGTCCGAACACCGGTCCGGCGACGACATTGAAGGCTGAGATCGGAAATCCCAGGGCGGGTAGGACCGCCATCGCGGTGAAAAACGGCCACGCTCCTGCGTCCCGGAAAACCACGACCGTCCGGGCGATGCCCCCGCGCAGATCAAATGCCCACGACCCCGCGTACAGGGCGATGGCAAGGAGGATGACGAGACACGCACCGCACACCCCTGTTGATTTGGAGAAGCGCATTTCGCGTGTCTCAGCAAGTATGTCGGTCCGGGGGGCGCGCGCGTCCCGCGTGCCGGTTCGGGCGTCTCGCCCGAACCCTCCGAACGGCTCTCATCGAGACGCCTGAAGCGTCGAGCGGGCAGTCCATTCCATGGCCGCGCCCCAGGGCGGCAATCAGTGAAGCCGAAGCGGTCAAATGATGCCGCGGCCTTCGCTCAGCCGGCCATTCGCAAAGACTATCGTGAGTTTCACGAAACGACTGGACCAGTAAACCCAGCGGTCGCTTTCGATCGACGGCGTCTCGTGCGCCGGGGGAAACCCGCGAGTCATCAGGACCAACTCTTTCGTCATGCCTTTTCGCATCTCGCCATTTTTCACGGCGGTCGCGACTTCATCGGGGAGTTTTTCGATCGGGGTTTTTTCTGAGGCCAGCATCATGGACGCGATTCCGGTGATTGGCCTGTTCGTGTATTTCTCCTCGTTGTCCACCTTCAGCTCCTGATTGGTGTCGAGACGCTTCAGCACCATCTTCGTCCCGGACATTGAAACCAGCTTCACCGGCGTGTTGATCGGCACGATGGCACCACGTCCGTAGTTTGTCGTCACATACTCGTTTTTCTCCTCGTGGAAGGTGAAGCGGGTGAAGTAATCCTTCCCCACCACCGGCTCGATCTTCGAGGGGGCGATTGACGGAAAATCCTGCAGAAAAACCGCGCTCGCCGCGGAGGAGTCCGAGGAGGCAGAAGCAGCCGCGGAGGTTCCGCCCGGATGCATCGCGATCATTTTCTGGATGATCTTCTCGGAGACACCAGCTCCCTTCAGTTCGATCAGCGCATCCGTGCTGGTATCAAAATCCCCGCCCTCTTTTTGCATGGCGGCAAGAATCGTCTCCTCCGAGAGACCGGCCTTCTGCATCTTGAGCACGTCCTTGTTATCGAAAGCGAAAGCGCTCGAGGGGAGCGCGAGCAACAACGCGGCAACCACGGAGGTAAGAAACGAGGATTTCATGGGAGTTCGCGGTAGAAGAACCAGCGGGAGAGGAAAGACAAGGCGGAGAAGACGCAGGCCTCACGTCATCCCGCGCGCTGCAAAACCGATCCGTCCGCCTGCCGGTAGAAACGGTTAAACATCGGCGTCGCCATCAGCGTCGTGACGATGGCCATAAAAACGAGGATGGAGAAAAGCGTTGGCGTAATCAGCCCCCGCTCCAGCCCGATGTTGAGAATGATCAGCTCCATGAGGCCACGCGCGTTCATGAGGGACCCAACCCCCATCGCTTCGTGATGGGTTTCCCCGCACATCCGCGCCGCCGCGTAACAGGCGCCCGCCTTCCCGAGCACGGCGGCGGCGAGGACGGCGAGTGCGATCAGCCAAAGAGTGGGGTCGTTCACCAAGTCGAAACGCGTGTTGAGGCCGGAGTAGATGAAGAACAGCGGCAGCAGCAAACTCGTGGTGAGCGGCTCGATCATCCTCTGCAGCCGGGTCACGAAAACGCCGCGCGGAACCGCCGCTCCAAGGAAAAATGCGCCGAAAACGGCGTAGAGCCGGATAACATCGGTGAACCAGGCCGCGATCATCAGCAGCACCATCATCCAGCCAAGCGCCGCACGTTCCGCCGCTTCGCCCCGCGCCGCGAGAGCGACAATCCGGGCGAGCAGCCAGCGCCCGCCGGTGAAAAGGACCAGCACGAAAACCGCCGCCCCGCCGATCGCCACCACCGCGATCCACGGGTCGCGGCCCAAGCTGGCCAGCACAAGTGCGAGCACGCCCCAAGCCGCCGCATCGTCCAGCGCTCCCGCCGCCAAGGCCAGCGCTCCCACGGCGGTGCCGCTCAGGCCGCGCTCAAAGATGATTCGCGCCAGCATCGGGAACGCCGTGATCGCCATCGCCGCCCCCATGTAGGGAATCGCTTGGACCGCCGTGACTCCGGGCGGAAAAAATCCGCCGCGCGAAAGCAGCGACCAGGCGATCGCGCATCCCAACCCAAACGGGACGAGAATGCCCGCCGCCGAAATCGCGAGAGCGCTGCGGAGCCGGGAACGCACCAAGTCGAAACGAAAATCCAATCCCACGGTAAACATATACAGGGCGAGACCGAGCTGAGCGCCCGAAAACAAAATCGGTTTTGACGCGGGTGGAAACAGGGCGTGCTGCAGCTGCGGCCAGAAATAACCCAGGAGCGAAGGGCCGAGCATGACTCCGGCAATCATCTCGCCCACGACCGGCGGCTGGCCAATGCGAGTGGCCAGAGCGCTGACGACCCGGCAAACGACCAGCACCGCGGCAAGCTGGAGAAAAAAAAGGACCGAGAGCTCGAAAGGCGACATGGGACGCAAGGTGTTTTTCGGCGTACGCTGCCAGCGACAAGGGTAATCTTCCGGGAGAATGGGCTTGCTGCGGCTTGAAGCGGGAATTTTTCTGAATCGTTTTCCGCCCCTCCATGAAAGAACCAACCGGCTCTCCCCTGTTCGCTCCCGCGCCGGCTTTGCGCAGGCCGTAGTCCGGCCTCGCTTCTCTCGCGCCACTCATGTCTGCCACCGTCGCCGTACCCCGCGCGTTTTCTTTCGCCGTGGAATTTGGAGCGCCCAGCACCGGCTTGGTCACCCAAGGGCGAAGTCTGGGGCTGGCATTATCGCTGCCGCTCCTCGGAGGTCAGCGACGGGAAGCGATTTTCACGGAGCTGGGTTTTGTGACTGAGCAGAACGGTGTTCATCTCCTCGATTATGGAGAGTTTCGCGTCGGTTGGGTAACGGAGCCCGTGAAGGACGAGCTTCAACTCAGCACCCAAACCCAGGCGCTTTATCATCGCATGTTGGCGGCGCGCCAGGGACGACACCTCTACCGTGTCTGGAATTACGTCCCGCATATCAATGCGATGGCCGGGGGTTTCGAAAATTATCGCGCCTTCTGCCAGGGCCGGTCGCTCGGCTTTGAAGAGGTGCTCGGGACCGCGTTCCCCAGCGTGCTGCCCGCGGCTTCCGCGGTCGGAACCGCCGACTCCTTTCTCTCGTTGATTTTCGTCTGCGGTGTGGCGGTCCCGCGTCACGTTGAAAATCCCGAGCAAGTCCCCGCATATCGTTATCCCGCTGAGCACGGACCACGCTCTCCGAGTTTTTCACGGGCGACGGTGGTGGAGATTTCCAACCGGCTTTTCACGTTTGTCTCCGGCACCTCGGCGATCAAAGGGCATGTGACGGTCGCGCCCGACGCCCTGCTCGATCAGCTCGATTGCACCGTGGACAATCTCCGGATCGTTTCGAAGGAAGCGGGTGCCGGGGACGACTTGGGAGCGGGCAAAAGCAAGGAACGCCATTTCAAGGTCTACCTTCGCCACGCCGCGGATTTTGCGGCGGTTCGGGAACGGCTCGAACGCTCGGTCTTACTGCCGTCGGACGTCGTGACTTATCTCCAGTCCGATATCTGTCGCTCCGCCTTGCGCATCGAAATCGAGGCGACCTTCATTGCTTAGCTCGGAGTTTGTCGCGCGAAGGGAATGCTGGAGGTCTCTCCTGTCATTCTGAGACGCAATCAAACCACCGCTGTTGGTTGGACTGGCGATGAACTTGTAGAGTGCTGTCGGCCGTTTGAGTGGCACGGGCATCTGGCCCGTGTTTCCGAGCCCACGGGCCGGATGCCCGTGCCACCCCAATCGCTTTAGCCGCGCAAAAGACTTCGCAGCTGACGCACATCGGCTTTCCCCCGCGCCGTCCGGGGAAACTCCGGCAAGGCCAGAATTTTTTTCGGGATTTTCCAGGAAGCGATTCGCGGCCGGAGAAGTTCACGCAACGCGGCCGCCGAATCCCGACTCACAACCGCCGCCGCCAGAGCATCGGTGCGCTCCCCATGCGAATCGACGAACGCATCACTCACACCCGGCAGGGAACGCAGCGCGCGCTCAACTTCGGCCGGATCGAGACGTCGCCCGGCGATCTTGAGCATGCGTCCCGCGCGGCCCAGCAACACCAGTTCCCCGCGGTCATTGAGTTCACCGCGATCCGCGGGGCGGAAAACTCCGCTGCCCGTCACCGCTGCACTCTCCACCGAAAAACGTTTCCCCCGGCCGAAGCGAAGCTGCACCCCGGGCAAAGGATATCCCACGCTGCGACCGGTTTCGGCGCACTCGCCCGTGGGATCGTAAGTGATCCCGCCGGTTTCACTGGAGCCGTAGAAACTGTGAATCCGGCGCTGGAATTTTTCCCGGAATCCCCGCGCGACCTCTGGCCCGAGGGGTGCGCCCGCGGAGATCACCGTGCGCAGACTCGTGAGCGCACTCGTCTCCACGCTCGACTCCGCCAAGGCGCGCAGCAACGCCGGCACCGCCGGGAAAACGGTCGGCCGCCACTCGGCAATTGCCGCCGCGATCGCATGCGGCAACGGAGCCGCGCCGAACAGGATCGCCGTGCCTTGGGCGAGCAGCGGCACAATCAAGTTACCGAGCCCGTAGGAATGTCCCCACGGAATCAGTCCGAGATTGATGTCGTCGGGTCGAATATCCATGCCCGCACAAACCTGGCGCCCGTCAGCAAGCATCTGTTCATCCGTGAATCGCAAGGCGCGTGGGGCGCCCGTGGATCCCGAGGTCAGTTTCAGCAAGCGACGCCGATCACGCGCGGGGCGGGCGCGGGCGTCCAACGCTTCGAGCTCACCCGCGCTCCACAGGTAAGTCGCCCCCACCTTTTTTGCGGTGGCCCGCTGGGCATCGATCGGTTCACCCGGATCCAAAGGAACGGCCACCGCCCCGCTTTTGAGCAAACCGAGAAATACCGTGAGCCAGCCGGCGCCGTTCGCATCGGCAAACGCCACCGTCTGCGCCGCCGCCGCCATCCCGTTGCGAGATTGCCAGGTTTGGGCGTCCGCCTCGATTTCCGCCCGCGTCCATCGTCGATTTGCCCCGACGTCGATTAGCGCGATTGCGTCGGGTGCGGCGGTGACCGTGCGATTCCACGCCTCAAGCAGGGTTGCACTCATGCAGATCGGCGCGCGAGCGGCTCCAACTCCACCGTCATGAGTGTGGTGATCACGATCAGCGCGACGGTGAGCCCCAGCGCGTGGATCACCGGAATCTGGCTGAACGCCAGCACGCCAAACGAAGTCGCCGTACTCAGCGCGGACAGCCGGATCGAAACGGGCGGCGCCCCACCCGCGCCGGCATTTTCCGAGGAGAAAATCGCGTAGTTGTGCGAAAGGCACACGCCCAGGAAAGCGCCCAATAAATGAAAAAGGTTCAAGGTGTGTCCGAGGAGACCGAAGGTGCCGAAGACAAAAAAGCACGAGCCGGCGGGAATCAGCGCGATTCTCACTGCGCGACGAAACGGATAAATCGCGAACACACTCGCGATCACCAGTCCCAAGCCGATGAGGCTGAGCCGAAGCGCCGACCAGCGATAGCGCGTGAAGAGATCGTTCAACGACTGGAGCTGACTCACGTTCACGGTCTGCGATTCAACGGGAGCCGGAGTCCCTGGGTTCTCGACGACCGTTAGGAACCAGAAGGGATCGCGCGTGCTGCTCAGCATGGACAGCGGGCCGGTGAGCATGGCGCTCACGCTTCGCGCCAGCTCCGCGTAATCGCGAACTGCGGACGCCGCAGGCAAGCGGTCCCAAGCTTCAAAAAAACCCGCAAACGATGCCGAGGAAAAACCGTGTCGTTCCAGAGCGGCGCGAAATTCGTCGGGAAATTTTCCGAGCAGCGCGATCCGGCCGGTCTGCTCGCGCCAATCGTTCTCCAGCGGAAGCAACATCCCGAGGCTCGAAGTCGCGACCTGAGGAGCGACCTTCGTCCAACCTGCGCGAAAGGCTTCAAGTTGTTCGCGCGCCTCTGCAGCGGTCTTGCCGTAGCTCAGGTAAAGCGAACGATTTTCCGACTCACCGAAGAGCGAGCGGAGTTCCGTTTCGTTCGCGTTCAACGCCGGTGCCGGGATATCAAGTTGGCGCACGTCGTCCCGCCAGCGAAGGCGGAACGGTCCCAGGACGGCGATCCCCACCGCCACGACCAGCAGCAGACGCGGGATCAGTCGAAAAGCGCGTCGTTGATGACCGGAGCCGAGCCCCCCGAACTGTCGGCCTTCGAGAAACGGCCGTTCGAGTTGCGCAAAATAAAGCATCGCGGCCCCGAGGGCGCAAAGGAGCCCTGCTCCGACGAAAAGACCGATCTGGCGAATCAGCGGCAGATCGGAAAAGAGGAGAAGCGAGAACCCGATGACGGTCGTGAGACAGCTCGCGAGCAGCGGCTTGATCAAGCGGCGCAATTTTTCCGCGTAAGGTTCGTCCGGACGCAGCGCCGGCTGCATGTAGATATAGACTCCGTAGTCGATCGCGACACCGCTCAGCAGGGATCCGATCACAAAAACCAAAATGTGCAGCCGGTCGAAAATGAGCGTCGAAACCGTCCAGGCGCCCGCAATCGAAAGCAGAATAACCGGAAGCAGGTGGATAATCTTGTAGATCTGCCGGACGAAAATCGCGCTCACCGCCAGCACCGCTGCGATGGAGAAAAAATTGAGCAGCCGCATTTCCGCCTCGATGCGCGCGCGGCTCGCCGCCGCGAAACGATTGATTCCGCTCCAGCGCAGCTCGACTCCCGGATGCGAGAGCACCACCTCGGCAAGGGCCGCCTCCACCGCGGCAAACACCGGCTGCTGCCCCTCCTCCGCCAACGGCGATGCTTTTATCCTCGCCCACACCAGTCCGTAACCGGCGGCGTCGGCACCTTGCGGCGAGAACAGCTGCGCCTGGCTCGCCAGCCGGGGCACGAGCAATAACGGATCGGCGAGCACGATCTCCTGCATCGCCGCGGCCTCCGGCTCGGCCAGAAATGACTCGAGATCCGCGGCCGCTTTTTCGGCGAGCCAGGCGGAAAACCGGTCATCCGAACCGCCGGTGGCTTTGAACTCGCGATGCTTCGCCGCCAGCCAGCCCGGCAGTAACAACTCGAAACGGCGTTCGAAAACCGTGCGGCCCAGTTTGTCCTGCGCGGCCGAATCGCCGATCACCACGGCCTCCGCGAACCCGGGCGACGACAAGAGCTTTGCCGCAAACCGCGCCGCCACCTCTTTCGCGAGCGCGGGATTCTGCGGATCGCGGAGCGCAAACAGCATGACGCGCGACTGGACATCATCCGCGAATCCCCGAACCAGATTGATTTCCGGTGACTGCTCGGAAGGGGGAATCAGGTCGAGGACGTTGGTCGAAATCTTCTGCCGATAATCGAGCTGCAGGAGCCAGCCGCCACAAAGGACGGCGAATGCCATCAACCCGGCGCGTGCCCAAATTTTCTGCTGCGGCGGCGCCATCAACGAAAGAAACGTTTCAGCTCTTCCTCGTCGAAACTCGCGGTTTCCTTCGTGTCGCTGATCAGGATATCGATGCGCTGCTTTTCCGATTTCACCATGTTGATGCGGTCAACGCGGCCGCCTTCCCCCTGCACAATCACGCTGCCGATCAATCCGCTGAGCGTCGCATCACGGGGTTCAAATCCCAACGTCCACGCCTCGCCGTCGCGCCGGCCATGCAGGATAAAGGTCTTGGCCAGCGCCGGCAGATCAAAGCGGAGAATATGAAACAGCGCGGAAGTGGCGGCGTCCGCCCGGGGATCCGCCGGGGCGGTGCGCTGCTGGCCGCGCTCGTCGCGCATGAGCACCCCTTTTTGATCGATGATCACGATCTGCGGTTTCGCGCCGAGATAGTTGAGGCTCAGCCCGCGGTCCGGAGAAATCCGGATTTCGCCCGTGAGGACGATCGGAGTGGTCCGAAAAGGAAAAATTCGGCGTTCCTCAAATTGGGAACGCCGCGCCTGCTGCGGTGCGAGACGCGCAAAGAGTTCCTTCCACCCTGGATCGTTTACCGGGTCGGCGATGAGGTTGGCGGGCGGCACCTCGGCCGGCGCCGCCGAGAAAGCCGGAAGCACGAGACAGGACACGAGCAGGAGAAAGACGGAAAGGGAGCGCATGGAGATCAATTGGTGCGACGTTGACGAAGAACGAGCGGCCAGCGCCAAAAGAGCAACTGGCTGATCAGCCGCGTGTGCAGCCAGATGAGTTTCAAGTTGTCGCGGAGATAATTAAAATGCGAGACGCCGCCATCGCTTTTCGCGAGGTAACGGCAGGGCGCGGGAAGATTCACGGTCGGCGAACCGGCCCACACCAGCCGCACCGCGACTTCCGGATCGAAATCGAAACCCCGCGCGCGACGGGTTTGATCCAGGGCACGCTTCAGCGCCGCCGCAGGATACACGCGGAAACCAAACAGCGGATCGTCGATCCCCGCCCCCAGGATTTCGAAGCGGGCCAAACCAACGCTGAGTTTTCGCCCATGCAGTCGTTCCAGAGGAACTTCAGGACCAAACACCGGACGCCCCAGAATCACCGCGGCAGGTTGCGCCAGGGAGGCCGCCATAAACTGCGGAATGTAATCGGCCGGATGCTGGCCGTCGGAATCCATCGTCAGCACGTGCGTGAACCCCGCCGCCATCGCCGCGACAATTCCGGTGGCGACAGCCGCGCCTTTGCCTCCGTTGCGCTCGCGCACCACGACCCGCACGCGCGCATCGGCGGCCGCAAGTTGTTCAACCGGTCGGAAGCTTTCGTCGGTGCTTCCGTCGACCACCACCCAAACCGGGCTCCAGTGCACGAGCGCCTCGCGCACCGTCTGCGCCAGGCGCGGGCCGGTGTTGTAACTTGGGATGAGAACCAGATGCGTGGCCGAGGGTAGCGTCATGCGGAGACGAGTGCCTCGGAGAATTGGCGGGCCGCGCGAGCGGTCAACTCGGTGGCAGTCTCACCCGGGGCGGCCGCGAGTTCACCGAGCAAGGTGATTTCCACCCGCGAGGGAAACGAGGGAGCGCGCCACCACGACCAGCCTTTCGGCACCAAGTCCCGCGGCGAACGCACCAAGATCAGACGCACCGGCACCCCCGCGCGCGCCGCAATCACCGCGAAACCCGGTCGCAACGCGTTCAGGTTCACACCCGCCGCCGTCCGCGTGCCTTCAGGAAAAATGAGCAGTGAGCGACCGGCCGCGACGCGCGCGGCGACATTGCGAATCAAGTCGACGCCTTTGTCACCCGACACGTACCCGGCCATCAGCGCGGCCGGTCCGAGCACGGGACTGCGGACAATCTCGGGTTTAAAAATACAGATCGCATCGGGGAGCTGCGAAAGGATGAAGGTCGCATCGAGCAGTCCGGGGTGATTCGCAATGTAGACCGCGGACCCGGCCAGCGCCGCGGGAGTGAAACCGTGGAAGCGGACAAAAATCAGCCGGGTCGCATGGAGCCACGCACACCAGGAGACGAAGATACGACGGATGGCGGCCCGCACCGCCGGTCCGTGGCGCTCGCGATGCGGCGAGAGCAGAAGGGGCGCACACACCAGGTTGAGCGTGACGCCGACCGCGGCGAACAGCGTCCATGAGACAATGTTGGCCGGGTAGTGATAAAGCCGCAGCAGCCGTTGGGCGACGCTCATGGGGCGGGCGGATTGAGCGGCAAAAAATTAAACCAGAGAAAAGGATCGGCCCGCACCATCTTCTCGATCCGGTGGAGAAATTCCTGGAAGTGCAATCGCGCCCGCGCGAGGTTGGCCTCCTTCCCCGATTCATCGGGGACAAAGAGCGGAGAGCTGTGGACCTCCGACCGACCGGCGCCCGCCGGCAAACCGACGCACAACACCACCGGCCGGCCGAAAATCAGCGAGAGATGATAGATCGTAAACGGAAACACGCGCCTCGTGCCGAGGAATTCGAACACCTCTGTTTTGGCGCTGAATTCCACGCGGTCGCACTTGAGCGCCACGGATCCGCCGGCGTCCACAGCCTCCTTCAGGGCGAAGAGCAGGTTCTCCGCTTCGTTCACCCAGATGAAGCTCACCCATTGGGCGAAACGCGCGCCGAGGACCTCGGTGTCGCGCGAGTTTCCCACCCGTTGCCGCACCATGAAGACGCGGCGGTTCTCCTGCCTTCCGAGCAGAAAACCGGCGAGATCCGAGTGGCCCATGTGGAAACTGCCCATCAGCGCCGGTTGTCCCGAGGCGAGGAGTTGGTGGAATCCCACGGCGTCCGGCGCGAGTTCCCCCCGATGAGGAAAGCCGCCCGCCACCCGCAGCCGCAAAAGGAGAAACTCTTCGAACGCGAAGAAATGCCGGAAGATCGAAAGCAGTGAGGGAGGGCGACCGGTTACGATGGCAAGGTACGCGCGCGAGTGCTCACGCTGCAGCGGGAGAAACGCCATCGTCACCCACGTGCCCAACCAGCGCAGCGGGAAAAACAGGAACTCGGGGAGCACCGCATCGCACCAGCAAATGAAACGATAACCCCAGCTCGGACCCAGATTACGCGGAGCCCCTTTGGCTTTCGCGGCGGGCATTTGCGGTGGGTGCGATTGAGCCACGGGAGCGTTCATCGCCAGGTGAGGTTCAAGCGCAGACCCGCGGGTCCAGCGAGGTCAAGCGGGCGGCGCTCGCGAAGAGCCGAAAAGAAATCGTGGAGCGAGCACTCGTCGACGGCGGTCGGGTCAGGAATCGGTGAAAGCGAAATTCGCGCGATCGCTCCCGAGGATTGAGCCGACAATGCGAGGGCGAAAGCAAACGAGCGATCGCTCGCCACCTTTTGCTGCAGGAGCCAGGTGCCGCGCTCTTCTCCGCCACAAAGCAACACGCGCGGCGCACGAGAAAGCAGCGCAGTCTGGACCGCTTGCATCACCAAATGAGCGCGCCCCGTGAGAGGAAAAAAATCCCTGATCGCATGCTGGCGGCCGATCAGCGCCTGCTGCACCGCGCTCGGATGAATCGAGGTCTGAAACAGCGTGGGACTCGCGGACGGAAAGCTATCGAGATAGCCCTCGAGCGCGCGCGTCTCCGCAAAAGCCGACGCGTACACCACGGTGTCGTCGGCGAGCGGAGTGAGTTCGTCGAGCGCGACGCCGACCAGGAGCCCGAGCTGCGTCATGCGGCGCGTGGCCCCCCGCGGGAAGCGATCCTTCAGCCGCTCGCGGGTGACCGCGGGATCTTCGTCGGCGACGTCGCAGAGACTGAGCGCGTGGAGGTATCGCTCAAGCATGGCTCAGGATAAATGCCGCGTGGGCGCCGCCGAAGGCATTGCTGGCGCAAACCACTGCATCGGTCGTCTGGGTGGAAAAAGGTTCGACGATCACCGCCGGGGAAAACGTGGGCGTGGAGGTACCGACCGTCCCCGGCGCGTGTCCGCTGCGGATGGATTCACTGGCGAGCGCGAGTTCCACCAAGCCACAGCTCCCCAGCGTGTGACCAAGGCTGCCTTTCCAGGCCACGAGAGGCGCATCGGGAAACGCCGCCGTGAGCGCCGCGCTCTCCAGTTTGCCGGCTTCGAGCGTTCCGGTGCCGTGGCCCTTCAGCCACACGCGCCGCCCAGCGGCGGCGCCTCGCAGGGGTTCGAGGCACGCCGCAAACCCCGCGCCATCAGCCCGGTTCGCCGTGAAGTGATGCATTTCGTTGTGCAGACTTTGCGCCGTGATCGAAAAATCACCGGTGTCGCGGGTGAGCACCGCAAACGCCGCGCCGTCACCCAGTCCGATGGAACCCGTCGCCCGGTCCGCGTAGGGAGCGGGGAAGCCGGCATTGAGAATTTTCAGCGCGTTGAAACCACCGGTGACGAAAGGGCTGATGAAATCGAAGGAAAATACCAGGGCGCTCTCGGCCAGGCCGGCCTCGAGCGCACGCGTCGCCAGTAGTAATCCGAGATGGGCGGACACGCAGGCATGGGAAACGGTCGTGACATTTGCCCCCCAGCCCAGTTCACGGGCCAGCCACTCCACGCAAAGATGGGGAGTACCAAAGGCGAGATGGGCGGCGTCGCCGTGACGCCGGTACGCATAGAGGCTTCCGACGCCAAAATTACTGCTGGTGACAAACACGGGCCGGCGGGCACTTCCCCACCCCTCGCCCGCGAGCGTCGCCACCAAGGCACGCACGGCCGGGAGCCAGTTGGGCGGAGCGGTTTCGTCAAAGCCGCGTCCTTGCACCAAGGCGAGCGGCACGGATTCTCCGCCATCGGCGCCGAGCACCGGCCGCGCCCGCAGGGCAACCTCACCGCGAAGAAGGGCGGAATGAGTGGCGACCGCGTTACCCAGGGCAGTCAGGCAACCGGAGGCTTGAAGGCGAACAGCGAGGGGCTGCGACATTTCGCGGCGGAGACACCCGATTCAGCCCGCGATCCGGGCCGGGTCAGCACGGGCGCGAATGAACTCCGCGAGGTGCGCGATGCTCGCCAGCGCCTGGCGAGATTCCTCGCTGCTCGCAATTTTGACGCCGAATTCCTTCTCGAGCGTCACGACCAGTTCGAGCGCGTCGATCGAGTCGAGATTAAGCCCGGAGCCGATGAGCGGCTCATCATCGGCCAGTTCGGCGGGAGTGACGTCTTCGAGCTTCAGCGTGGTGACGATGAGTTGCTTGAGTCTGGTTTTTAGCGGATCGGACATTTGGGATTTTTCGGGACGCTAGACAAAGTGAGTGGCTCGGCAAGCCGGGGCGAATCCTTCTTGGTACCGTCAACGTGGGATTCGTTTCAGCACATGGCAGACATTGCTGCCGCCGAAACCGCTGCTGTTGGTGAGCACGAGATGGGGCGGCACATCAAGCGTGGTGCGAGGCAGATCGAGGCCGGCACACGC
The DNA here is from genome assembly GCA_039928635.1 of Opitutaceae bacterium. GTDB lineage: Bacteria > Verrucomicrobiota > Verrucomicrobiia > Opitutales > Opitutaceae > DATAKE01. The sequence goes on from JBDSSU010000437.1 coordinate 13,934, forward strand.
TTCATCCGGAACCGTGAGATTCACATTACCCGGGATAAAACCTTCCCGCAGGGCGAGGGCGCAAAACGCCGCTTCCATCACCCCGCTCATCGACAAGGGATGTCCCGTGAGACCCTTCGTGCTGCTGATGCGAGGCTTGGCACCCGCCGCCGTGAACACCGCTTTCAACGCCAGCGACTCGGAACGATCGCCCGCGGGAGTCGAGGTCGCATGGGCATTGATGTAATCCACTTCGTTGGGCGAAACCCCGGCGTCGGCGAGGGCACGTTGCATCGCCATCGTCAGACCGGCGCCTTCGGGATGAGAAACCGCGACGTTATATCCGTCCGCTGCCTGCCCCCAGCCCGCGAGTTCTGCGTAGACGGTCGCACCACGCTGGCGTGCGACTTCCGCTTCTTCGACGATCATGCAGACCGCCCCGCCAGACGCCACGAAGCCGTCCCGCAGTTGATCGAAGGGACGGGAAGCGGTGGCAGGATCCGGGTTCGTCGACAAAGCGCGCATGGCAGCGAAAGGCAGCACGTTCTCCGCATTCACTTCTTCCGCCCCCACGACGATCAGGCGGGTTTGTCGGCCGAGGCGAATATCGTCCAGCGCGCAGCCGAGAGCGTGGCTCGACGAGGCGCAGTACAATCCGGTCGCACCGTCAGTCAGGCTTTCGGGGGAGAGACGGGCATCGTCGAGCGCCTGCTCCGTCGCGCAAAGCGCGTAGATCCCATGGGGCGACATACTCCTCAGCGTTTCGCGGGGCAGATGGTATCGAGCCGGATAACGCCAGTCGCGCCAGCTCGGCGAATCCACGCTAAATTCTTTGACCGTCCCAGCCACGCGGATCGTTAACGCGGGATTGCCGAGGAACTCGACCTACTCGATCCCCGGCCGCAATTGCCGCAAGGACGCCAGCACCGCGTCGCGGTCGTTGCCGACGCTGGTGATAAAACCGAGTCCCGTGACCACCGCCCGGCGACTCATGCGTGCGCGGGGGGGTTGGGAGGGGACTGCCCGGCGATTTTCCGGCTCACGAAAGAGCGGAGATCCCCGACGGTCCTGACCCGAATAATTTCCTGGTTGCTGATCCGCATTTGGAAAAGGTCCTCGAGAAAGAAAACCATTTCCGTGATGGCGACGGAGTCGAAACCGAGATCGTTCACGAGCGAGACGTTATCGGCGGGGGCGCCAGCGGGCCGCGATTTTTTGTCAGGAATATGATCGAGCACGATCGCCATGATCACCGCGTCGGCATCGGCCGTGTCGCGCGTCGACTCAAAGCGCGAGTAGGCTTCGCACACCGCCGGTGGAAAGTGCCGGCCGAGCGTGTCCAGGGCGTTCGTTGGCCCTGAACTGGCGAGGGGCGAAACGGCAGGTGTCTTGGTCGAGACCATGGGAAACTAAACAGGAACGGAAATCGGTTTGGTCGGATGGGGGTTAAAGGCCGGAACGGGATCCTGCGACCACCAGGAGCGCCAGCCTTCCGTGACTTCCAGGGCAACCCACTGCAACACGAGGCCGGCGACCCGCACCAGGAGCCGGCGATTGAACTCGTAGCTGATGAATCCGAAATATTGCAGGGCGTTGTTCCGCCCCCACGTCCCGCGCCGCTGCCGGCTGCGGGCGATCGCGACCAGGCGGCGGTTGTAGAGTTCCATCAGGGAAAAAGCCCAGCGCGATTTCGCGTGAGCGAAGGGAGGGGTCTCCAACACGCGGGTGCCGTGCTTGAAAGGCTGGGTGACTATTCCGAGGTAGTAGAGTCCCAGATCGAGCCGGAAGGCCAGGGTCATGAGCTCGAAGTCGCCCATGTAGTAATACTTGTCCTGATAAAGCGCGCGAAACCAACGGTCGTGGCTCAGGACGAAATGGGCGTTGTGCCGCGCCACCCGCGGGCCAACCGGTTTACCACGGAAGCTGTCGTGAATCAGGGCGGCCGCCGCACTCGCCGAGAACGAAATCCAATCCATTCCCGGTGAATAAAAAGGATCAATGAAGGCCGCGGCATCGCCGACCAGCACCGCGCCATCCGTGGCGTAGGTGGTGCTGTAATAAGCGAGATTGCGCCGGAAATGCATGTCGCCCTCGTGCCAGGTCGCGTCCGCCAGAATCTCCCTTGCGATCGGGTGGGTGTTCAACATTTCCAATAAGCGCGTCCCGAGGTTCGGACCCGGCGGCAGTGCGGTGATGCGCTGGTCGTAAACGACCCCGATGCTGACGTCGCCGCCTTTGAGTGGAATAATCCACGCCCACCAACCATAACCCGTCAGGTGATTGGTCGCCGTGGAGCGGATCCCGTTCGCCCGGTTCGCCCAGCCTGGATATTTGTCGGCGATCTTGCGGTCATCCAGCGAACGCACGCCCGACCAGCGACTCCAACAGGTGGCGGTGGGATGCGCGTTGTTCGGCCGATGCCAGCCTTCCTGCCGCGCCAGCAAGGCCGCAACTCCTGAAGCGTCCACCACCCAGCGCGCCGTCGCCTTTTGCGCGACATTATCGGCATCGTCCCACTCGACAGTTTGGGCGCCGCCTTCTTCGAGGCGTACTTTACGCACGCGCACCAGCCGGCGCAGCACCGCACCCTCGGAAACGACCGTGGCAAGCACGTGTTCGTCGAGCACCGCACGATCCACTTGGTAACCCGGAAGACGCACATTGTAGCGCGGACCCGTCTCGCTGCATTGGTCGAACGCCCGCGTTTCCTCGTTCGCGAACCAGAAGCGCATGCCCTGCTTCGGAAGATGTTTTTCCAGCAAATGATCGGTGAGCCCCAGCACGCGGCCCAAAAAGTAGGCGCTGATCTCAACGGTGGATTCACCGACGCGGCGTTTCAGCTGATCGGTGCGCTCGAGAATCAAGACGCGAAGTTTGGGATTTCTCCGCAGCAGCAGGCAGGTCGTCGCCGAACCCGAAAGGGCGCCGCCGACGACAATCACATCCCAATCGGTGCGAAGCGTGTTCTCCATGGGGTGCGGCAGATGAAAGTTTGCGTTGACGAAGCGGCAATCGAAAACATCCCGCGAAATCGCTGAGTCGCGGAACTCGGGATTGCCCTAATACTAAGCCGTGACGATTCGGTTCAACCACGAAGGGATGCGAACGGACACGAGTAAACATCCCCGGAGCAAGCTCCGGGGCATTCGCAGAAACTGATGCACCTTGACGTTCACAGTGGTCCGGGGAGCGCGCGCGTCTCGCGTGCTGCTCTCGGCGTCTCGCCGAGAGCGGTTCGGAT
>JBDSSU010000438.1:0-6817 GCA_039928635.1 Opitutaceae bacterium
CATGGACAGCCAGATGGCGGCCGCGCCCGCGCTGCGCGAAACCGCCCAGCTCAGTCCGGTCGCCGCCCTCCCGATAAAACGCTGATCGTTCATACCGTCACCGTTTTCCTCCCGGCACTCTGGTTTCCCCTGAAAGGCAGCTATGAATAAAACTCTCCTCCTGATTCTCTGCGACTTTCTCCTGCTCAACCTGCTCGCCCTGACCCGCTGGGAAAAAGCCGAGCCGCTGCCGACGAAGCAACAGTCGCCCGTCCCGGAGCTGAATGCCAACGCGACGACGCGTGACCAGGATCTGGTCGAAACCATGCGGCAGTCGCTCGCCGATGAACGCGCCACGCGTGAGCAGGTGACCGAAAGGTTGTCCGCCGCGGACACGACGGTGGCCGCGCGCGAACAAGCGCTCGCGGCGTTGCAAGCGGACCGGGCCAAACTGGCTGCCGACCGCACCGCGCTGGCGGCTTCTCTGACCGAGACCCGGAAAGCCGCGAGCGAACTCACTCAGAAAGTCGCCACGGCCTCGCAAGAGGCCACGATGACGAGAGAGCAGCTCGCGCAATTGCAACGTGAACTTCAGGACAAGCAGCGCGAACTCGCGGAGCGGCAAGCGGAGGCCGAACGGCAAAAACAGGCGCTTGCGTCTCTGGCGCAGCAGCAGGCGGATGCCCGGAAGCAAATCGAAGGACTGACGATGGCGGTGGTGGTCGGAGAGCAGGAGAAGAAGAATCTTCGCGAGACCGCGGAATCGTTGAAGACACAGGTGGAAGCCGAGCGCTCGGACCGCTTGCGCATCCAGGAAACCACCACGCAGCTCGCGGCCGGGGTGGGTCAGCTCGCCGAGCGATCCGGAGAACTCACGAAGGAGATCCGCGAGAATCGTCCGATCAATGCGAACGTGCTCTTCAACGAATTTCTCGAGAACCGCGTCCAGACCACGTTCACCGCCAACCGGAAAGGGTTCCTTCGCCAGGTGGAGCGCAAGCAGGTCGCCCGCACCGTTTTCATCACCGATGGAAAACAGATCTACGCCTTGCTCCACATTTCCGATACTCCGTTCTCCTTTGGGGTCGCTGGCGCCGATTGGGAAAAGATCAACGTCGAGTTCACGCGCCCGCCCTCGGCCAGCAGCCAGGCGAGGGAAATCGATTTTCTCGCGGTTGACCCGCGGATCCTGGTGCTGCCGGTGGACGAAGCGCAAGTGACCGCCCTCGGTGGGAAAATTTATCCGATGGCGGCGGAGCCGTTCAAATTCCCCGAAGCCGTCCTGGTGAGCGGAGGTGGCAAAGGCTATGGGGAAGTGGGGTTCAAGCTCGACGCATCCACGCCGGGCTACGTGCGACTCGATAACCGAATTTTCAAACGGCTCTTTGGCGACTTTGCCCCGTCGCGCGGCGATCTCGTGTTCAGCAAAACGGGGGAGTTGCTCGGCATGATGGTGAATAGTGATTTTTGCGCGATCATTCGGAATTTTACCGCGTCGAAAACGATTAAGACGGGCGACGATGTGAAGGCACAAAATACGGCGCAGATCCTCGACGAACTCAGCGCGCGGTATCGCGGGCTGCCCTTGAATCTTCAATAGGCAATCTTCTCCGGTGAGGTGCGATGGCGCGCTCGCGGCTGTCACGCGAGTTCTCCGCCGCGGCTGGGTTGCAGCATGACCCTAAATTTCGACCGAATCAGCCACGAATTCCGCCGTGGTACGGGTTGCCAGGGTTTTTTCGAAACGCACTGCCACCCTCAATTCTTTGAACTGGGCCGCGGTGCCATCATAGTAGCCCGAGACCGGCATGACGCCTCGCGGATGATTGCTCACTCCGGTCACGACGTGCTTCTCATCGGTCTCTTCTCCAAGCGTTGGGTCAAAGCCGCGCCAGCCTTCCCCGGGAAGATACGTTTCGGTCCACGCATGTGTCGAAGCCACGCCGGCATCCGACGCTTCGCAGTCCAGATAGCCGCTGGCAAACCGCGCCGCGATTCCGAGACTGCGCGCTGCTTCGAGGAGCAGAGTCGCGAGGTCGCGACACGACCCTGATCCCCGCTGCAGCGTTTGGGCCGGCGTGAGCACGCCGCGTTCCTCGCGCCGCTTGGACGGGAATTGCTCGTGGATGTATTTGTTCAAAGCGCCAACTGCCGCGTGTGCGCCGCGGGGAAGTTCGAAAGGCAATCCATTCAGCCAGGTTTGCACCGCGGTCACGTCGTCGGGATAGATGACTTGCTGGTAGGCCGATGCCACCAGCCGGTCGAGCGGGTCGTAGACGGGAGGGTGAGTGGCGTCGCGGGGTGTCTTCCAGGTTTTCTTGAGCAAGTGCTCGCTGCGAGTGACGAGCACGTCGCTGACGATGCGCAGTTCGGACGCGCGTTCTTTAAAGTTCACGAGCGCGATCGAATTGCCGAAGACGTCCCGATTCCAGGTGAGTGCGAAAGCGGGCGTGATATCGAGGCGCATGGATTCTACCTTCAGGTCGTGGCCTTCGCGGGGACGCAGCACCAACCGGTGCGGTCCCAATTTCACCGGCTCATGGTAGAAATAGTCGGTCTGGTGCACGATCCGCAGCTTGACGCTCATGCAAAGTGAGACCGCGCTCAACGGGCGCTGTTCGTTTCCGAACCAATGATCGATCACGATGTCTGTGCGCGGCCTAATGAGTGAATTCCAGCCCAAGCTCGATCTGACGGTGCGCGTCGGTTGCGATGTGGTGTACGAAACGATCAGCCGCGTCCCGGTGTTGCTGAACCTAAAACCGCGGATGGACCCGCGGCAGGCGGTGCAGTCCGAGATGATCACGTTCGGCCAAAATCTTCCGGCGGAGGAGTTCGAGGATCGCCACGGGAATATCGTCTACCGCCTCGTGCTGCATCCCGGAAGAAACGAAATCCGTCATGATGCCATCGTATCGATTACTTCCTTGCATGATAACCAGGAGTTGCCGGCAAATCCTTCGCCGGTCCCGTTGGCGGAACTTCCGCCGGAGTTGCTCCGCTACACGCTGCCGAGCCGTTACTGTGACTCGGACAAACTTTTGAATTTCGCCTGGCAGCAGTTTGGCCGGGTGCAGGACGGGCTTCCACGGGTGCAGGCAGTTTGTGACTGGGTGCATCACAATGTGGAGTATCGTTTCGGCTCCGGGAGCCCGGAGATTTCCGCTTGGGATGTGATTCAGCGGCGCTTCGGCGTGTGTCGGGATTTTGCGCATTGTGGAGTCGCGCTCTGCCGGGCGTTGAATCTGCCGGCGCGTTATGTGACCGGCCACCTTCCGGATATCGGGTTTGTGGATCCCGGGACGCCCATGGATTTCCACGCCTACTTCGAGGTCTATCTCGGGGGAAAGTGGTACACCTACGATGCGCGTTTCAATGTGCCACGCATCGGTCGCATCAAAGTCGCGTCGGGCTTGGATGCCGTCGATGCCGCGCTTTCGACCAGCTATGGCACGGCTCGCTTGGTGCACTTCGAAGTGTGGGCGTACCAAATTCCGCCGGGCAGTGTCGCGCCTGGCTCGCCCATCGATCTCTCAATCCGCCTCGACGGTACTCCTGAGGTGCGGACGGATGCGGCATAAGGCATGGCTCGCTGAGAGAGTGCCCGGGTGAGCCCGTCGGCGTGACGGGAGTGGTGCTATCCGTAGCGCCCGGCGAAGCGGTTTGACCGCGCCGTTTGAGTGGCACGGGCCTCCGGCACGGCGGCGACACATCGTTTACACTTTTGCGGCGAGACATCGTTTACAGTGTGAGGAGGGATGCCATGGAAGATTGGTGCCTTCGGCACTCCGTACGGTGCGTTCGTAATGGCTCTGTTTGCCGGTGGCGCGAGTTTCTCGGCGATCTGCAGCGAGCACGGGATTAGCCGACCGACCGGATACAAATGGTTGAGGCGGTTTGTGGAGGAAGGCTTGGAGGGTCTACGGGAGCATTCGCGGCGACCGCATCGCTTCGGGCAAGCGACCGGGAGTGCGCGGCGACGGGCAGTGGAGAAGCTGCAGCAGGAGCATCCGACCTGGGGCAGCAGGAAAATCGTGGCGGTGCTGGGGAGGCTTCGTCCGCGAACGGAGTGGCCCCATCCGCGCACGATCGAGCGATGGGAGCCGAAGACGAAGCCACGGGCGCGGCGGATCCCGATCCCCGCGCAGCGTCCGTCCCGAGGCCGGGTCCGCCGCTGCCACGATGTCTGGACGATGGACTTCAAGGGCTGGTTCAGAACCGCGGATGGGGCGCGTTGCGAGCCGCTGACGGTGCGTGACGCGCACTCCTGTTACCTGCTCTGCGTGCGGCACGTGTCGGCGGAAAGCGAGGCGGAGGTGCGCCGGGTGTTGACCGCGCTGTTTCGGCGGGAGGGGCTGCCCCGCATCATCCGCGTGGATAACGGTGCGCCCTTTGGCGGGACCGGGGCGTTGGGATTGACGCGGCTGAGCGTGTGGTGGCTGCAACTGGGAATCGCCGTGGAATACTCGCGTCCCGCTCATCCCGAAGACAACGGCGCGCACGAGCAGATGCACCGCGTGTTGAAGGCCGAAACCGCGAACCCGCCCCAAGCCAGTCTCAAGGCGCAGAACCGGCGGCTCGACCAATGGCGGCGGGAGTACAATGCGGTGCGGCCACACGAAAGGTGGAGGCAGCAAACTCCCGCACAACACTACCGGCGCAGCCTTCGGGACTACCCCGCGCAGCTGCTGGCCTGGCGCTATCCCAGCTCCCAAACGACAAGGCGCGTCAGCCAAGGCGGCTGGATCGGCTGGCGCGGCCGACGCCGACTCATCGGCCGAGCGTTTGGCGGTCACACCATCGCCTTGGTCAAACGCCACCACTATCATTTGGTGAAACTCGGAAAACACATCCTCGGCGAGCTCCACCCGCACGATGCCAGCGGCCTCCGGCCCCTGCGTTACCCCAGTAATCCATCTCAGAGGTAGGGAGGGGGGAGGAGCTGCGCCCCTCCCCCTCGGCCCCCTCCCATTGATGGATCGCGCCAAACCAAAACTGTAAACGATGTGTCGCCGCCGACTGTAAACGATGTGTCGCCGCTCTGCCTCCTGCCCGTGGGTTCGGAACACGGGCAAGATGCCCGGGCCACTCGAACCCCGTTCATCAGCAGCAGCGGAGCGAATCCAGCAGGAGGTACGCAGGCACTGAGGGATGCGGATATCTCATTGGATTCTTCATTTCGTTCAGAATGACAGGAGAGAAACGGCTGGATCTTAAATGAAGCTGCGCTAGCGAACGAACGGGATGCAAAGCGGGTAGTGGTAGCATTCTCCGTCCGATGCTTTCACCGCGGCAATGATCCCCAGGATCAGGGAGGCGATGCCGAGCACGAATAACAACGGGATGCCAAGCACGACGAAGATGAGCGGGATGCAGCAGATGGCGTACACCAGAACGGAGAGGTGGAAATTCAAAGCGGCACGCGCATTGCAGGCGACGTATTCAGATTCCCGGCGCATTGCCAGATACACGACGAGCGGGAGAAGAAATCCCACGCCAATGAACGCGGACAAATGGCACAGCATGGACCAGATCTTATGATTGCCGCTGGGGGATACGGCGGGCGGTAAGTCGTGCATCGATTCTGGGGGGGAATTCAGGACGCAACTGTTTCTACTTTTTCCCACCGAAGCCAATTCGGATCGGCATGCCGGGCGTTGGTCGGTGCTGTCTCATCCGTCTTCTTCCTTGGGTGGCCAACCGATCCCCGTCGGCTCTTTCGGCAACTGCTTCGGCGCCGACTGATCAGGGCTGAAGCATGGGTGTCGTGTCTCGTGACCGCCCACGAGCCTTTTACGGTTGAGTCAAACCGTTGATTTCGTGGCCATCGGGCATGGCAGGACGAACCTTTGCGATCGGCGACATCCATGGGGAGCCGGCGCATTTCGCGAGGGTCTGGGCGCAGTTGCCCGCGCTGGATGCGGCGGACACCGTGGTTTTTCTCGGCGACTACGTAAACCGCGGACCGGCTTCCAAGGCGGTGCTGGAGGCATTGATGACGTTGCCGCAGTCCACGCCCGCCAAGGTGGTTTGTCTGCGCGGAAATCACGAGGACGCGTGGCTGCGGGTGCGGAGTGAAGGCTGGGACGAATTCGTGCTGGATCTGGACCACGGCTGTTTTCCGACGCTGCGTTCGTTCACCGGTGGGGCCGTACCGAAAACGCGCGAAAAACCGACCGATCGTGAAATGGGTTTGATGGCGTCGGGAGATTTCTTTCCCGCGGCGGTCATCGAGTGGATGAGGCAGTTGCCGTTTTGGTATGAGGACGAGCGCGGCATCTATGTGCACGCCGGTTTGCCCGGCGTGGACGGCAATTTCCTTCATCCCGCGCAGGTGCAGCCGCCGGCGTTGGTGGCGTGGCGGCGCACCGACGACTTCGTGCGCAATTATCGCGGACCTAAGGTCGTGTTCGGACACACCCCGGTGACGCTTTTGCCAGGTGATCTCTCGAGCTACACCCCCGACGACCCGGACGATGCGTGGGTCAACGAGAACGTCGTCGGCCTGGACACCGGGTGCGGTCTCGGCGGATTTCTCACCGCGTTGGAGCTGCCGGCGATGCGGATGTACGAATCGCGCGTGAGCAAAAAAGGCGCGGGGGTACGCAAGGCGCCGGCTTGAGCGGGATCAATACGTCGAGAAACCACGAAGGACACGGAGGGACGCAAATATCCGAGCGATCGGAAAAGGGATCGGCAGCGGTGGTTCAACTCGGCTTTCGGTGAGCGGCTCAAGCGCCCTCGTCTCCAGATGTTTTTCATTCATGGGCGTTGCTTCGGGTCTGATGCCCCGAAGCTCGTCGTGGTTTGATTGGGTGTGGGCGGGGTGCCCTCACCC
>JBDSSU010000439.1:0-8591 GCA_039928635.1 Opitutaceae bacterium
TCGAGCCGGGCTCCACTCAACCCAAACGCCGGTCATCAGCCGCGATCAGGCGTCGCGCTCGCACGTGAAATCCGGTGCCGGCGCTTTCCCGGTGCTTATGCCGACCTATTTACGGGACACTACACTAGTCGCGGAGGGCGCGAGCTTCCGGCTTGAGAGCCGGCGCAGGGTGATTGAGGTTCATCGCTCCATGTCGACCGCGAACCTGAGCGCCGATCCCTACGCGGAGCGGCCGTCATTCCTGCAACAGCATCTTAACGCGGTGACAGTCGCGGTCGTGTTCGTGCTGACCGTGGCAATGGCAGTGCTTTCATTTCCGCCCTTTCACCTGCCGGCACTGGCGTATGCGATGTTGGTGCCGGGAATCTTTTGGGCGTATCGTCGGCCGAGGCTGAAGCTTTTTCTTTGGACCCTGTTTGCCGCCCAAGCGGTGGCGTGGACGATAATCCTTGGGTGGCTGCATCATGTGACTTGGCTGGGGCTTTTTCTCGTTGGGCCGCTCGTGGGCGCTTGGATCGGGGTGTGGTATCTCGCGGCTTGGTGGACCATGCCGCGGATTCTCGGTCGTCCCGTGATGACGCGGCTCGTGGCGATGTTGGGACTCGCTGGCGCTTGGGTTTTGATCGAGTGGTCGAGAACGTGGCTTTTGAGCGGCTTTCCGTGGCTTCCGCTGTCGGCGAGCCAGTGGGAGCGCCCCAGCATCCTGCAAATCGCGTCCTATACCGGGGCCTACGGGGTGTCTTTCGTCCTCGTCGCGGTGAACATCGGTTTTGCGGCTTACGCGCATCGGCTTTTCCGCGAAGGGGAAACCGGTATGCGGAAACGCAGCCAGGAATTTTTTCTCGCGGTCTTTCTGCTGCTGATCTGTCTGAGCGTGCACGTGCAGGAGGCGTTCAACCGGGGCCGGTTCGCCGTTCCCTTGGGGCGGATCGCGATCGTGCAACCCTACATTCCGCAGGAGGTGAAGTGGGATCCGCTGAAAGCGCAGGGCATTTTGGAAGTGCTGGAGAAAACCACGCTGCAGGCGGGGTCGACGAAGCCGGATCTCATTCTTTGGCCGGAAGCGACCACGCCTTGGGCGGTTCGCGGCGACCCCAATACCAAGGCATTCGTGGAATCGCTTTCCACTCGAGCGGGAGCGCCGTTGTTGATCGGGTCCATCGGAATTGAAAATCCCGGGTCGTCCCAGGAGAAGTTTTTCAATGGAGCGTTTTCGGTGAAACCGGCCGGGGGATTGCAACCCGACTTTTACGCGAAACGGCATCTTGTGCCCTTTGGGGAGTATGTGCCGCTGCGCTCCGTGTTGGGATGGCTGAAAAAGTTCGTGCCGATCGGCGACGGGGATTTCCAGCCGGGGGAAAGCCCGGCTCCCCTGTTGGTCACCCTGCGGGGCACTCCGGTAATCACGGGCGTGTTGATTTGCTATGAGGATATTTATCCGCAGCTGGCGCGTTCCAGCGTGCTCTCCGGGGCCGAACTGCTGTGCGTGCTCACCAACAATGCGTGGTATGGCGAAGGCGGCGCTGCGTATCAGCACGCGGCACACGCCGTACTGCGGGCGGTCGAAACACGGCGTCCCGTGGTGCGCTGCGGCAATGGCGGCTGGAGCGGCTGGATCGATGAATTCGGGGCGGTGCGCACAGCGGTGGTGAACGAGAACGGCACGATCTATTTTCGGGGCACGCAGACCATCGATATTACGGGCGATTCACGCTGGGTTGGGAAAGATAGTTTCTACGTTGTCCATGGAGACTGGTTTGTGGCGGCGTGCGCACTGCTGGGGCTGTTTGGGACGGCGGTGCTCGGCATCAAACCGCCGGCGATAAAATCCCCGGTACCTTTCGAATAAGACGATTCCGTGGAGCGGTTCCGCGAGCGCGTTCCGATGGAGCGATCGTTGCATCCCGTGAAACGGATTTGAAGCGGGGGTGAAGAGTGAATAACCGTCCCGCGATGAACCCGCCGGCAATCTCGCGCGACCTGCTCCACTCGGAACGTTCGCGTTGGATCGGAATTCTTGCGCCATGGCTGCTCGCGGTCGCCGCGGGGCTCGCGTATACGAACAGTTTTAAAGCCCCGTTCGTTTTCGATGACATCGGCTCGATCGTCGAAAATCCCACGATCCGGCGGCTTTGGCCGATGGGTCAGGCTCTCTCCCCGCCGGCGGACTGGGGGTTCACGGTGAGTGGGCGGCCGGTGCTCAATTTCTCCTTCGCCCTGAATTATGCGATCAGCGGACTCAATGTCTGGAGCTATCACGCGCTCAATCTGATCATTCACGTTTCCGCGGGCCTGACGTTGTTTGGGTTGGTGCGGCGCACCTTGTCGCGTCCGACACTTGCGGATCGATTTTCCGTCGGGCCGGAGATGCTCGCCTGGGTCATCGCAGCGGTGTGGATGCTCCATCCGCTGCAAACCGAGTCGGTGACCTATATTGTGCAGCGCGCGGAATCGCTGATGGGATGTTTTTTTCTGCTGACGCTTTACGGGTTCGTGCGGTCGGTCGACTCGGCTCATCCGCGGCGGTGGTGGGCAGTTTCATTTTGGGCGTGTCTCCTGGCCGTCGGGACGAAGGAGGTGGCGGCACTCGCGCCGTTTATGGTTGTTCTTTATGACCGCACTTTTTTGAGCGGCACTTTTCGCGAAGCGTGGCGGCGTCATCGCGGGCTGTACGTCAGTTTGATCGCGACGTGGCTTCCGCTGGCCTGGCTAGTGGCGAGTACGGGCGGCGATCGCGGCGGCACCATGGGTTTCGGAGGCGGCACGTCGTGGAGCGCCTACTGGCTGACGCAGCCGGAGGCGATCACGCGTTATCTTAAACTGGCGCTCTGGCCTCATCCCCTGGTTTTCGAATACGGTAAAGTGATCCCCGCGGGTACGGCGGTGACGCTCGCCTGGGCAACTCCGGTAATCTTACTCGGCGGCGCGACCTGTCTCGCGCTGCGAAAATGGCCCGTGGGCGGTTTTATCGGGGTCTGGTTCCTGGCTCTGCTCGCCCCCACGAGCCTGGTGCCCGGGGCGAATCAGATGATTGTTGAGCATCGCATGTATCTGCCGCTCGTCGCCGTCGTGGTCTTTGTTTTTGGGTTGGCTGCGCGGTGGCTGGGTGCCCGGGCGTTTCTCCTCATCGGGCTGACCGTTTCAGCTGCGGCCGCCATCCTGACGGTGCAGCGGAATCTGGTTTATCGAAGCGACCAGGCATTGTGGGAGGACACGGTGGCGAAACGGCCAGGCAACGCGCGCGCCCAGAATAATCTGGGACTCGCCTATTACCAAAGAGGCCGGATTGACGACGCCATGGGTCGCTATCGTGAATCGGTGCGGCTCGATCCAGCGAGCGCCCAGGCGCACTACAACTTCGGACTCGCTTTAATGCGGGCGGGGCAACTCCGCGAAGCGGCGGAGGAGTTTGGCGCCGCGGTCCGAATCCTTCCTTATTATTTCAATGCGCACCTGAACCGCGCGCTGGTTTTAATGAAGTTGGGTCTCCCGGATGAAGCGCTGACGCATTTCGCCCGCGCGGTCCAAACCGACCCCATGCCGGCGGATGCGCACCTGCATTTCGGCGTCGCACTCGCGGAGCTTGGCCGGTGGACAGAGGCAATCGCGAACTATGAAGCGGCGTTGCAGTTCAAGCCCGACAATGCTGAGGCTCACAGCAATTGGGGGGTTGCGCTGTACCAGCTGAACCAAGTCCCAGCCGCGATCGAGCACTTCAATGCGTCGCTCCGGCTTAAACCCGCGCTGCCGGATGTGCATTTCAACCTCGGGCTGGCGTTCGCCGCGTTGGGGAACCTCCCGGAAGCGATGGCGCATTACACCGAGGCGATCCGGTTGAATCCAGAACAGGGCGACGCCCAGCTCAATTTAGGAATTGCGCTGGGGCAGAGCGGGCGGCTGCCGGAGGCAATTGAGCACCTGGAGCGCGCTGTGGCATTGCGCCCAGATTCGTTTGCCGCGCATACGAATCTTGCCGTTGCGCTGGCGGAGGTCCCGGTGCGAGCTCCGGATGCGCTGGCGCACTACGAAACGGCGTTGCGAATCCGGCCGGATGATCCCCAGGCGCACTACAATCTGGGATTCGCCTTGTTGTCTGAGGGGAGGAATGCGGAGGCTCGAATTCATTTCGAACGGGCCCTGCAAATTCGGGCGGAGTTTGCCGCTGCAGCGGAAATTTTACGGCAGATGGCGGTCCGCGGATTATAGACCATCCAACCCGCGACCGCGGCGCGACGAGCAAGCCGGCACAGGCGGGGGGCAGGGAACTCGGTCGAAGAGGGCGCCGATTCCCCAATTTAATCGACCGAAACTGGCTTCGGAGGGGCCTGCCGAAAGGGAAATGTCGGACTGTCAAATGTTCCCGGCGGTTGCGGCTTCGGTTTTCGTGGCTCTAGGGTCCGCGACCCCGATTTCTTCGTCTGTGTTACCCCTTTTGTCCCCACGTTCTGCTTTGATCGCGTTGCCAAGAACACGCGCTGCGGTCGCACACCCTTCACTTTCTGTCTGACCACCAACCCACCGTAATGATGAACTCACCGCGATCGACATCACCCCGGCTGCACCACCTTCTGCTGGTGCCTGCCTTGTTTGCTCTGACCGTAGCCTCCGCTCAACAGGTCAATCCCACCGCCGCGACTCCGCCGGACGCGAAGACGCTCGCGAAGTACGACAAGAACAGCAACGGGCGCTTGGACGCCGACGAGTTGGCTACGCTTCAAGCCGATGAGGCGAGGGACGGAAAGGCTGCCTCCCCGGTAACAACGTCCAGCTCAAACTCGGGCGATGTGGTGACGATGTCCCCCTTCACCGTGGATGCGACCGATGACAAGGGCTATGCGGCTTCGAACTCACTCTCGGGTTCCCGCCTGAACTCGCGGCTCGAGGATCTGGCGGGCTCGATCTCGGTGGTGACCAAGCAGCAGCTGCTCGATACGGCCGCCTTGGACATTAACGATATCTTCTCCTACGAGATTGGAACGGAAGGCACAGGGCAATTTACCGATTTGACCAATGACGGTCGCGGTGATTACGACAACGTCGCCGGCAATCCCAATACTTCCAACCGCGTGCGCGGTCTCGCGGCCGCGAATCTCACGATCGGTGGATTCACCGCTAGTGGTAGCGTCCCGATCGATGCCCGTAATTTGGACGCCGTGGAAATTTCCCGCGGCTCCAATTCCACCCTCGCCGGCGTCGGCGAGGCCGGCGGCACGGTCAATCTGGTGCAGAGCAAAGCAAATGTGACCCGGGAAACCACGGGCGCCACCTTCCGCGCCGATAGCTACGGTGGGTTTGGCACGACGCTCTCGGTCAATCGTCCGATTATCCGCAACAAACTCGCGGTTCGCGCCTACCTCGCTTACGACGAAAAAGGCTATGTCCGCAAACCCTCGGTGGATCGCACGGATCGCCAGGAAATTTCCTTCACCTACCGTCCGTTCAAGAGCACGACGATCACCGGCTCTTTCGAGGCGTTTCACCAGTGGGCGCGCCGCGCCAATTCCATCTCGCCGCGCGATACCATCACACCTTGGCGTGAACGCGGCAGTCCGACGTACGATCCGATTACCGGCTTTTATACGGTTAACGGCGTTCGTTCCGCGACGCCCGTGACCAACGTCAACCAGCTCCCCACCGGGATCTCCGGCATCGGCAGCTCGAACGTCCGCATTCTCCAATACATCGACGGCGGCACGTTCAATTACCTGATGAAGGGCAATGCCCCAAACAATTCCGTCGTCGTGATTCAAAATCCCGATGGCACGCAAAAGGTCGGTGTAACCTCGAACGTTACTCAGTTCACCCAGAGCACCAACGTTTCGACCGCCGGTCCCCTGTACAAATTAAAGGGCACCACCGACAAATCGATCTATGACTGGACCGAGATCAATCTCGCGGCTCCGAACTACGAAATCCAGCGGTCGATCACGGCAAATGCTTCCCTCTACCAGAACTTCCTCAATACGCCCCGCAATCAGCTCGATCTCGAGTTGGGCTGGCGGCGGGAGGACGTTTTCCGCTACCAGCGCTCTTTTATTGCCCAGCAGGACGGCGTGGGCAACACGCTGGAGATAGACACCAATGAGCGTTTGTTGGACGGACGGATCAATCCGTTTTTTCGGCACACCTTTATCGGCGGTGTTAATCCGCAGATCTACCGCCGCCCGTCATTCACGGACAACTATCGCTGGCAGCTCGCTTACCAGCTTAACCTGACCCGTGAGCCCAACATCCTCAAATGGCTGGGGCTGCACCGCGTCGCCGCTTATCAGGAATACCGACTCAATCTTTCGTCGGGCGGAGGTCTGCGTTATCACGACACCGTGACGAACAACTCGAAGTTCCAGCCCGGCATTTTGACCGGAGGTAACATCGCCAACAATGCCGGTGCACTTATGTACCCGTTGTACTACTTCGGTAACTCGCCGAGTGGTGGCGTGGAATACGCCAATACGGGTCCGTCGAACCCGACTGGTGACTATGTCGCTTCCTTCCTGGGTTCGACCGACACGGCTTGGAGTCGGAACGAGGCGGTAAACATTCAGGAAGTCTACTTCGCGATCGGCCAGCAGAAGACGAAGGTCCACACTGCGGGAGCGAGCATCCAGAGTTTCTTCTTCAATAACCAAATCGTCACCACCTTTGGTAAGCGCAAGGACCGGCAGATGAGTAGAGACAATATTCCCACCGTCGTCACCGGAGGTTTTATCGACACCGCCAATCTCTACAACTTCGGGCCAAACAAGCGCTATCGCCAAGGCGACACCACGAGCAAGGGCGTGGTCGTGAAACCATTTCGCGGCTTTGACTTCCTGAAACAGGCGGCGGATCAAGGAACCGGAGTTAAGCGGTATGCCGCGCAATTTTTCCGTGGCCTGAATTTGCACTATAATCGCTCGGACAGCTTCAAGCCGGCCGACGTGGCCTATAACGTTTTCCTCTCCGAACTGCCGAACCCCAGCGGTAGCAGCGAGGAATACGGCTTCAGCCTGAATATGTTCGATGGAAAACTGAACATGCGCGTCACGCATCAAGAGTCCCTGCAAATGGCGAGTCGCAGCGGCATCGGCGTCGTGGCGACTCGTGCGCTCGGCATCGATTTCCACCCGGGCGGTCAGAATCTCTCATTTAATCTCTACGACGCAGCCAAGGTCTGGGAGCAGACTTTGAACCCCGGTTTCTCGGTTGCGCAAGTCGAGGCCGCCGCCGCAACGCGCATCGGTTACACGCCAGAATACATCGCCAATGCGGGCAACAAATCGATCGGCGACATCAACGACGCGGTTTCCAAAGGTTGGGAACTGGAGCTTCAGTTCAATCCCACCCGCTATTGGACGTTTAAGATGACGGGCAATCAGCAGGAGGCTACGGATAGCAATGTATCGCTCTACATTCAGCAGTATATTAACGGTCGCCTGCCGCTTTGGACGACGATCATTAATCCACTGACCGGCGGCTTGTGGTGGAACGAAGTCAATGGCAGTCAGGGAGCGCCGATCAACTACTTCCTGGGCAATGTCCAAAATCCGGTGAACCTCGCGATCACCACGCAAGGCAAGAAGAAGCCCCAGACGCGGGAATTTCGTTTCACGGGTCTGACCAATTACAATCTGGCTGGGATCGCCGGGGACCACAAATGGCTCCGCAACATGTCGGTGGGTGGTTCCATGAGTTGGGCGAGCAAGGGCGCAATCGGTTACTACGGTGCCGCTCCTGATCCGGACGGCGTCGTGCGCCGGTTGGACAAAGAGAAGCCGTTCTTCGACAAGCCGGTCACGACCATTAATCTACTGGCCAGTTATCGCACGAAGATGTTCAGCGATCGCGTGAATGCGACGTTCCAGCTCAACGTCGATAACGTGACTGAGAGCGGTCATCTCAAGGGTATCGGCGTCAATCCCGACGGCGGCTACTGGCAGTATCGCATCATCGATCCCCGGCAGTTTAAGTTCCAAGTGCGATTCGATCTCTGATCGAAGCCGTCGCTTTGTTTCGAAGGCCCTCCATTTTTGGGAGGGCCTTTTTTGTGTGCGTCGCATGTTCCAGTGCTCTGATATGAGAATGAATTTTCTCTTCCCGACCGATCCGGGAGCACGGGAGCGAGCGCAATGGCGCCGACAGCGAGGTGGCGCGCGTCTCGCATCTGGCCTACCGCCCAGCGGTCTCGGTCGCCGAGTTGGTTGGGGGATCGAGGCCGTGCCGAACCAGTCGACGCTGGCGAGCTTCTTTGCTCCGTGCGGGCGTGGCGCGAGCGCAACGCTCTCGGGCTTGCACTCTGGGGCGACTGCTGGGCCATTTCCGGCTCCCACGAAACTGGAGAGAGCATCATATCAGGCCGCTGATAAATGCCTCGGAAAGCTTGGCAGGTTCAGACCAAGTATGCCCCGAACCGTCAGCCGCGTTTCTCGCCTGACAAATTTTCCCCTTCGCGCACAACCACCCTTCCTCCACATGACCCCCTCACAACTCCGCCGCGCCCGCAGCGCGCTCGATTCCTTTGCAATTGAAACTCCGTCGTGGGGCTTCGCTGATACCGGCACCCGCTTCGGAAAGTTCTTCCAAGACGCCGCGGCGATCGACCTCGGTGACAA
>JBDSSU010000440.1:0-8434 GCA_039928635.1 Opitutaceae bacterium
CTGACCTGGCAACGTTTCCGCCGGCTCGGATCGGCGCAGATGCGTTTTCACGGCTGGGGCCTGCTGCTCTTGCCGGTGTCATTGGTGCTTACGGTCCCGTTTGGATGGGCCTTCGCTTTTTTCCAAAACGTGAGCGTGCTCGGTGACGGCGACGATGCTTTCGAAGCCGCCCGTGAGCAGGCGGTGCTTTGGCCGGCGCAAAATCATCTGGGCCTCTTGATCCTCTCGGCGCTCGCCTTGTGCGCGTGGGCGAATCTCGCGGCGGCATTTTGGGCGGTGCCGTGGCTGGCCAACCGACTGCTCGGCATCGAAAATCTTTTCGGGCTCTCCGGCGGCTGGTTCTTCAACACGACCTTTCTCGCCTCCGTGACCATGCTGACCTGGCTCGCCGTGGATCCTCTGGTGAAGGGGTTTTATACGCTGCGGATCTTCCATGGGAGGGCGCGTCGCACGGGCGAAGATTTGCGGGTGGAACTTCGCTCCGCCCGCGCGCGCAAAGGCGCTCTCCATCGCGCGGCGCTGGCCGCCCTGCTGCTCGTGGCCACGTTGGGGATCGACCCGCTTCTGCCCGCCGCTGACACGACTGCGCCCCTTCCTCCCGCCGCGGTTAAAACCGCGGAGCTCGACCAAGCGATCGAGCGGACGCTCGCGGGCAGCGATTTCCAGTGGCGCCTCCGGCCCGCGCCGGCGCCGAAAGTGGCGGAGGAATCTGGTTTCGTGGCCAGCTTTCTGCGGCAGGGACGAGAAATTTTGAAGGCGGTCGGTCGCGGGGTCAGAAATTTCATCGATTGGCTGTGGGATCTTTTCCCGTCGGATCGCGGCTCTTCCTCTAGGAGCAAACCGGCAGGAATCCTGGCTTTCGGCGGCAACGTCGTACTCATCGCCATTATCGTGGCGGCGACGGTTTTTGTGTTGGTCCTGCTGGCCCACGCCTTGGTTTGGAGACGGTCCCGGCAGGGCGACACGGCGGTCCTTCAAGCCCGCGCGGCCACCGTCGCCACGCCGGATTTGCAGGACGAAAACACGCAGGCTGCGCAACTTCCGGTCGACGGCTGGTTGGCCCTGGCGCGCGAGCAGATGGCGCTCGGCGAATGGCGGCTCGCCCTGCGCGCGCTGTATCTCGCCACTCTGGCGCAACTCGCGGCGGAGGGTTTGCTGTCGCTGACCCGCTTTAAAACCAATCTCGATTACGAGCGCGAATTGAAGCGCCGCGCCCTGGCCCGGCCGGAGATCGTCACGCGCTTCTCGCAACGTCGTTGCGGATTCGAGGCCGCGTGGTATGGTCGGGCACTGGCGCAGGAATCGGACGCTCGAAGCTGGCTCGCGGAGATGCATCCGCCGTTGCGGTCATGAATTCCCGGGGACAATTCTTCGCCATGCTGGCGGTTGCCGGCGCGCTGGTGGCCGGATTCGTCACGCTCTACCGGCTGCGACTCGGGCGGGGAGATTTCTTTCCGGCCTATTCCTCGTTGCGCTCGGATCCGCTGGGAACGCGCGTCCTGTACGAGAGCCTCGCGTCAATGCCGGCGCAGCAAGTCACGCGATGGCTGCAATCCCTCGATCAGCTTCCGGCGACGCCGCAACGCACGCTGATTCTCGCCGGTCTCACCACCGATCGCTGGAAACAAATCACGAAGGAGGAATTGGCCGCGATCGAGGCGGCGGCGCGCGGCGGCAGCCGGGTCGTGATCGCTTTGGTGGCGGAGACCGAACCTGAGGAGAAACCGCGGCAAAAATCCGAAGAACGCCGCGCGAAAAAACGGGAGGATGATCGGGCGGCAAAATCGAAAAAAACGCCCCCCGCGGACTCGCCCGGAGATCGGCGGGACGAGGGAGAAAAGAAGCCGGCGTTCGTGGACCTGGCGAAAGAGTGGGGCGTGACGATCAAGCGGCTTCCCGCGTTTGGCGCGGCTCGCCGTGCTCCTTTGGCTCCCGTGGAGCTGCCACGGGAAGTGCGTTGGGAGACGGAAACTTTCTTCGAGACGCCCGAGGGCTCGCCCTGGCGCGCTATGTATCGTCGCAGCCTTCACCCGGTCGTTATCGAGCGGGCGCTGGGGCTGGGGTCGGTGGTGCTCGCGAGCGACGCGTTTTTTTTAAGCAACGAAGCGCTGCAAAGGAATCGGCAGACTTCGTTGCTCACGTGGGCAACCGGCGCGTTTTCCACGGTCGAGTTTGTGGAGAGTCACCTCGGCATCGTGCGTGAACCGGGCGTGGCTGCGCTGGCGCGACGCTATGGATTGGGGGGGGCGTTTTTCACCTTCCTGGTTTTGGCGGCGCTGTTCGCGTGGCAACGCATGGCGGGGTTTGTCCCGCCCGCTGAACCGGCTTCCGGGGTGATGCTGGAATATAACCAGACGGCCGGCTTGGAGGCCTTGCTGCGGCGCGCGGTGGCGCCCGCGGATCTGGTCAAGGCCTGCGCGACGGAATGGCGCGGCTCGGCCCGCCCCCTCGACATTGCGCGGGTGAACGCCGTTTTGGCCGAGAACCCGAAAGCCACGCCGCCCGCCACGCTTTACAACAAAGTCGTCCGCGCTCTGCGGCACCGTTGATTTTCCTCATGAATTCACCCCTCGCTTCGTTTTCCGCCACGTTGACCGCCGCTCGCGCGGAAGTCGCCAAGGTCATCATCGGCCAGGAAGCCGCGGTCGAACTCGCGCTGATCACGCTCCTCACGCGGCAACATGCGCTCGTTGAGGGCGTGCCGGGAGTGGCGAAAACCCTGCTCGTTCGAACGCTCGGACGCGTCCTCGGCGCCGAGACGGGACGCGTCCAATTCACGCCCGATCTGATGCCGGCGGATATCACGGGGACAAACGTGTTCAATCTTCAGACGAACCAGTTCACGCTGATTCGCGGACCGGTGTTCACGACCTTTCTGCTCGCCGATGAGATCAATCGGGCGCCGGCGAAGACGCAGTCGGCTTTGCTGCAAGCCATGCAGGAACGAACCGTGACGATCGATCGCGACACGCATGTGCTGCATGAAAACTTCACGGTGTTCGCGACGCAGAACCCGGCCGATTCCGAAGGGACTTATCCGCTGCCGGAGGCGCAGAAGGACCGCTTCATGGTCAAAATCAAAATGGAGCCGCCGCAGCGCGCGGACGAACTCACGCTCGCGAAGCGAACCCTCGGTTGGGATACGCCTGAAGCCGTCCTTCTTGCCGGCACGGTGCAGCCCGTGCTCGGTGACGACGGCCTGATCAAACTCAGGGCTTCGCTCGCGGACGTGCTCGTGCGAGATGAACTCGTTTCCTACATCGTGGATCTGGTGCGGGCGACGCGGGGTCACGAAAGCGTGTTGGTGGGCGCGGGTCCGCGGGCGACGCAGGCGCTGCTGGTCGGTTGTCGCGCGCGCGCGGCTTTGGAGGGCCGGGATTATGTCACGCCCGACGATGCGCGCAGCCTTGCGGGACCGGTGCTGGGGCATCGTCTCGTGTTGCGTCCGGAATTTGAGATCGAAGGGCTGACGATCGACGAAGTGCTGGGCAGAATTCTGGAGCAGGTGCCCGTGCCGCGCTGATCGATCGATGAGTGTTGTTCCCAGCACCCGTCTGCTCTGGCTGGTCTTCGGGGCCGCGGTCCTCGCGGTGCTCGCCGGCCCTTTGCCGGACTTGGTGCCGGTGTGGCTGCTCTCGCTTGGTCTGGTGACGCTGATCTCGCTGGGAGATCTCACGCTGAGCTTTTGGAAGGCGAGTCCGCTCGTGGTGTCGGCTCCGCCGGTTTCCCGTTTCAGCAAAGATCGCGATGGAGTGGTGCCGGTGGTGTTGGGCAACGCCGACGCCCGGGCGCGGCGAATCCGTTTCGCGCTGGCGCTTCCTGGTGGATTCGAATCCCCCGATGAAACGGCCTGGGTCGACCTGCCCGCCGGTGCGGCGCATGCGCGCATCGCATGGCGCTGCACCCCGCGGCAACGCGGACGCTTCGCCGGGATGCTCGCCTGCACGGAAACGTCTTCGGCGTTTGGGCTGTGGCGGCAGCGGCAACGCGCTCCGGTGGGCGGCGAGTTGCGGGTGTATCCCAATCTGTTCGCGGAACGCCGCCAGCTCGCCGCGCTCTTCTTCGCGCGGGGTGAGCAAGGCGCGACGGCGCAACGCATGGTGGGCCGCGGCCGTGATTTCGAAAAACTGCGCGACTATCTTCCGGGGGACAGCTTCGACGAGATTCATTGGAAGGCCACGGCCAAGCGGGGGAAGCCGGTGACGAAAATTTTCCAGGCGGAGCGAACGCAGGAAATTTATGTGATCCTGGATATCTCGCGGCTGAGTGCCCGCCCCACCGTGACCGATGGCGTGAAGCAGACCGCGTTGGAGCGATGTCTCACGGCGGCTCTGGTGTTGTTGCTGGCGGCGGAGCGGCAGGGCGACCGTTTTGGCTTGGTGGCGCATGACGACCGGGTGCGCCTTTTTTTGCGCGCCGGGCGCGGAGCAACCCATTACGCGGCGTGTCGGGAAGCGGCACTCGCGCTGCAGCCCAGTGAGGCCACTCCCGACATGGCGGAGATCGTGCGGCATCTGCGCTCGGGGCTCCGCCGGCGGGCGCTGCTCGTTTTCCTTACGGACCTGACGGACCCGGTGCTGGCGGAGGATTTCGTCAAGCACGTGCGCTTGCTCGCGCGGCAGCACCTCGTGCTCGTGAGCCAGTTGCGCGCACCGGGCGTCGCACCGCTGTTCTCGGGGCCGGAAGCGGCTGACGAGGGTGAAATTTATGCGCGGCTGGCGGGACATGCGCGTTGGGACGAAACCCGCGCGTTGGGCAAAAAATTGAAACCGCTGGGGGTGACCGCCGCCGTCCTGGAAAACGAGACAATGGCAGCACAGCTCGTCACGCAGTACCTGCGCGTGAAACGGAGGCAGTCGCTGTGATCGTTAATCTCGATCATTTCATTGCGGAGGAAAAACCGCATTGGGAGCGACTCGATGCGGTGTTGCGTCGGCTCGCGGCGGATCCTTATCGCCGGTTGCCGATCGAAGAAGCTCGGGAGTTGGAACGGCTGTATCAGCGCGCCGCCGCCGATCTCGCGCGCATCGCCACGTTCACGGCCGAGCCGGAAGTGAGGCGCCGGCTCGAGCACTTGGTGGCGCGTGGCCACGCGGAGATTCACGGTGCGCACGCGGAAGGCGGGCGGCGCTTCCGGCCGTTGGAATGGTTCACCCGCACGCTGCCGCAGACCTGGCGGCGACAGGCCCGCGCCTTCTGGTTCGCTTTCGCGCTGATGGTGGCGGGTTCGGGTTTCGGCGGATTGGCGATCACCTTTGATCCCCCGTCGAAGGCGGCATTGATGCCCTTTCCCCATCTGCGCGAGAGCCCGACGGAGCGCGTCGCCCGCGAAATGCGGGACCGCGGACGGCAACTTTCCGATGGGAAGGCGAATTTTTCTGGGATGTTGATGACGCATAACACCCGCGTGACCCTGACGGCGATGGCGCTCGGGATGACGGCGGGGATCGGCACGTTGATCCTGATGTTCTCCAACGGAGTAATGCTCGGGGCGGTGGCGCTCGATTACATCATGGACGGGCAAACCACGTTTCTCCTCGGCTGGTTGTTACCGCATGGTGTCGTGGAACTGCCGGCGATGCTGGTGGGTGGCCAGGCCGGTTTTGTGCTCGCCGGGGCGTTGCTCGGCCGCGGGCGGCGCGAACATCTCGCGGCACGCATGCGCGCGGCGGCGCCGGACGTGGTGACCTTGTGCTTCGGCGCGGCGCTCATGCTCGTGTGGGCCGGCATCGTGGAAGCGTTTCTTTCCCAGTACCACGAGCCGGTGATCCCTTACGCAGCGAAGATCGCGTTTGGGGCCGTCGAGTTCGCAGCGCTCGTGTGGTTCGCCGGATGGGCCGGGCGTGCGAAACGAAAGAGCCGTTCATGAGTGCGCCACGGGTTAACGTGCTCCAGGTGCGCACGCCCGAGGGGGTGTCTTTTTCGTTCCGGCTCGCGAGCCCGGTGTTGAGGCTCGCGGCACTGATCATCGATCTGGCGGCGGTGGCC
The DNA here is from genome assembly GCA_039928635.1 of Opitutaceae bacterium. Classification (GTDB taxonomy): domain Bacteria; phylum Verrucomicrobiota; class Verrucomicrobiia; order Opitutales; family Opitutaceae; genus DATAKE01. Next base: position 5,989 of record JBDSSU010000440.1, read on the forward strand.
GCCGCTTGGTCGGTGATTGCCACGATCCTTTCGATCTTCCAGCTCATCAGCAAAGATCTGGTCGGGCTGGTGACGGCTGTCGGGTATTTCGTCCTCTCGGAGGGCTACAGCATTTTCACGGAATGGCGGTGGCGGGGGCAGACCATCGGCAAACGCCTGTTGCGGCTGCGCGTCGTGGATGAAGGCGGACTGCGGCTGACGTTTGCGCAGGTGGTTTTGCGCAATCTGCTCCGCTTCGTGGATGTGCTGCCTTTCGCGTATCTGGTGGGTGGGCTCACGGCGGTGCTGACCCGTCGCGGCCAACGGCTCGGTGATTTGGCCGCGGGCACGTTGGTGATCTGGGAGCCGGCGGAAGCGCTGCCCAATCTCTCTGCCTGGCAGGGCGAAAAATACAATTCCCTGAGAACGCATGGAGCCGTGGTCGCACGTTTGCGGCAGGCCGTTTCGCCAGCCGAGGCGCGGGCGGCGTGGCAGGCGCTGGCGCGTCGCGAGGAACTTGAGCCGGATGCTCGCGTGCGTCTGTTTGCGGAGCTGGCCGGTCATTTCCGGGCGCTGACTCCGATGCCTCCGGAAGCCGTCGACGGCATCTCGGATGAGCAGTTCATGCGCAACGTGGTGGATGTTCTCTATCTCAGCCGAAGTTAGCGCAGGATTTTTTCTAAGAAAAGGCGCCCCGGCGCGTCTTACTGGAGTACCCCATGGCTAATCCATCCCCGAGACCGCGGGACCAAGCTCATGAAGACACTCGTTTTGTGCCACGCATTTTTGCGGAGCAACAGGCTCCGCTTGTCCGTTACGCCTCGCGCCTGCTGGGTGGTGATGTGGAGCGCGCCCGGGACGTCGTGCAGGACGCGTTCGTCAAACTCATGGGGCAACCGGTGGACGCGATTAACGGCCATGCGGTGGAGTGGCTTTTTACGGTCTGCCGGCACCGTGCCCTCGATGTGCTGCGCAAGGAGGGGCGGATGAAACGCTTCGAAGACGGTGAGGTGGAACGCGTCACGACCAGCGAAGCGCGTCCCGGACGTTCGCTCGAAGCGGCGGAGACCCACGAGAAACTCCTGGAAATGATCGGGCAGCTGCCGCCCAACCAACAGGAAGTGGTGCGGCTAAAATTTCAAAATGGTTTCAGCTACAAGGAAATTGCCCGGATCACCGCGTTGTCGGTGACCAACGTGGGCTTCCTCATTCATACCGCGGTCACGCGTTTGCGCCGCGATTTCGCCACGCAGCGGCTCTAACCAAACTCACCATGAGTCAGAACTCCCTTTCGCCTCACGATCCTAAATTCACCGCGTACGCCTTGGGTGAACTTGATCCCGCAGAACGCGCCGCCGTCGAGGCTGCGCTGCGTGACAATCCCGCGGCGCGTGCGGCGGTGGAGCAGATTCGCGCCGTGGCAGCGCATCTCTCGGCGGCGCTGGCCGAGGAAACCGCGATTGAAGCGGAGGCAGCGCCGGCCATTCCATACGCCCGCGCTGCGATCATCGCGGGCCGCGACTCTCGCAAGCTCGATGGCGGGCCACTCCCGTATGAGAAGAAGAGTCTCATCAAGTTTCCCCAGTTTTACTATATCTCGGGTCTCGCAGCGGCGGCGTGTTTCGCGGTGTTCGTGGCGTTCCAGGAACCGCGGCCGCATCCGCCCAAACAAATCGTCGCGACGCCCCGGGCTCACGAGAAGGTCTACACCGTGCTGAATCTCGACGACGACGCATCGAATGTGGCTCCATCGTCCGCAGGGAAAAACGATGAGGAGAGGGGTGCGGGTACGCCGGGGTTGGTGGTGCCAGGTGTTTCCCCCGAGAAACCTGGACTCGGCCTCGCCGCTGCCGGTTTAAACACTCGAATCGAGGAAGCGCGGATCGAGCAGACCAAGGCCAAGGCCGAAGCCGACCCCTCCCGTCCGTCGCAAGGGGCTGCACTCGCAGTCAGCTCCGAGGCGGGGCAGCGACCGGCAATCGTCACCACCGGTGTTCCTCCCAACGCGGATGGCTTAAACTCTCCGCGGTTTCCTTCGCCGGGTCCGGGTTCTGCGGCTCAAGCGGGAGGCACTCTGCTTGCCAGCGCCGTGGTGGCTGACGCCAAGCTCGGGTCGCTGGCGGGACCGGTGCCGGCGGGCGTGCCCGGCGATAATCGCCGCATCGACAGCGACTCCGCGAAACTCAGTTTCTCTCCTCTTGTTGCAGACCAGCCCCTGACCACCGCCGCGGCGCAGGCGGGTGCACCGCTCCCGGTGTTTAATACCGAGGGGGTCGCGTTGAGCAGCTATGAAGTCTCGGTGGGCAAAGATGGGATGAGTCGCATGCGCGGGATCCCGGCGGGTCCCGCTTCGGCGACGACGGTAGCTGGAAATGGCGCGGCTGAAGTAAAGCAGGCGACGCAGCTCACGCCCTTCGTGGTCGCCACGAATACTGATCGAGGTAATGAACCTTCATCGGCGATGAAG